>DALZBD010000001.1:0-40115 GCA_031977515.1 Bacteroides sp.
TAAAATACGGCAATAAAGCAAATCCCAACGTACGAGCGCCCCTATCATAATCATCTGAATGGATATAAAGACTGGGGACAATTGCCTCACGCTAAACAGTGGATACTTTTTGAAAAGAACATAGGGATAGAAATTGTAACCATCTTCCATACCAAGGCTACAAATGTAACAACAGAAACCTGTAATACGGAAATCAAAGCAGTTAGAAAACAATGCAGGGTAGTAAAAGATAGAGTATTCTTTCTCTTCAGACTATCCGGAATGTACGTATAAAAAGGAAACTTCCACTTTTTACAAGGATTCATGATCCGGTAATATGCTATTAAAACAGGAAGAAAGAGGTACATGAGTCAAAATTGTAAGCATACTAAAAATCAGCGGTTTAATTCTTTGTAAATAGTCTTGAGTCACGATTTGACAAAAGCTTTTTTGAGCCCTAATTGGCTGCTACTGACCACTATCTGTCTGACTATCTCATAGGTTCAAATAGACAACATATTTTCAAATATAACCATACTCTGAATATCAAATATTTATCTCTTGTGCAAGGTGCAAGTTTATCTATATATAAATACTCGCACCTTGCACCCAATACTACACCTTAATAAAGTCTGCTTTGATATTCTCAATTAACTTTTTATCAATTCCCAATTCCATTGCATAGGTGTCAAATTTTGTAACAGCATTAGCAACTGTGTCAATCAGGGCTTTGTAATCCTGTATATCATTATTCAGACCTACTATTTCCAAGTCTTCGCGCGTAATATCTTCATTCTTGCCATTCACTGTTATAGAGTGCCTGTTAGAATAAGCAGGAGCAGTCATATCTACGCTATATGTTAAATCATAAGCAGGAGAAAGTCGCCATACTCCTTCACGGCTCATGCAAAACGAAAAGTTTTTGGAATGGTCGTCTACGTTTCGGGCAATTACATTGAATACCATTCGCAGGTATTGTTGCTTACTATGTTCGTATGGCAAATTAAGCCGTCGGATTACTGCAAAAATATCCTCATAGCTATCGCTCATTGGTGACATGGCCGCCAGTGTTTGTGTATGTATCTTTTCATTTCCATTACGGTCAAATCGTTGAGTCAGGAAATGAGTAATACCTTCGTATGTTCTTAATTCCGACGGCATCATATCAATTCCTGCATCCAAAGCCATCAGATAATAAACATACTCCAATTTAGCAAAAGGATAAGTAGAATTATCATCATATTTAAGAATATAATGCTGAAATCCTTCGGGAATTAATCCTTGTCCGGAAATAACTTCTCCTGTGTCTTTATTCAAGGCAATAATTGCTTTCGGACGTTTACCTCCCGGCGATGAGCTTATCTTTACCAGGTCCTGCCACAGAATGGAGTTTTCCTGATTCAATACAGTGGCTTCCCGTTTGTTTAATACTTGTTTGGCAAATTCATATAACCCTTGTACATCAACCGAAAAAGCTAAGTTATCGCCTAACTTTTGTGCAGGCTCATATTCTAATGCACCCATGGCCCTGCTGCCAATAAACGAAAGGTGGCCTACAGGATTCGTTTTCTTTGTAGGAATATTATTGTCTCGCAACCATGCCTTAAAAAGGGAGTTTCCCCATTTATCAGGTAATGAATCAGCAATCATGGGAGGAAGTCCCTGATATAGTTTATCCTTATCACCTGTCCACGGCAGTTGTTTTTGACTGCGAGGCGAATCTATGGACATAGTCAATGGTGCGATGTTTAATCCTTCTTCAAGAAAAGCAGGCTCGTATTCAAAAACAGAGACTCCACCTTTTTTGTCCCATGAAAGATAACCTACATCAATCCCCCAGAGTTTTATCTTTACCACATTTGTCTCCATAAATTATTTTTTGCTTTGTTTTTTGAATAATGCGCGTGGACTCTCCGGCAACTCCGGCAATAGTTTCTCTATTTCGTCTAAACTATCAATTGCCCGAAGTAACCTGATAAACGAAGCCAGTGTGATTCCTGTGGAAGAGCCGTTCTCAAAAGAACTTATGGTAAATACGCTCAACCCCGATTTTTCGGCAACTTCTTTCTGCGTATATCCCATCCTTTTCCGATAATCGCTATATTTCTTCCCAAGCTCCCGGATTATATCACTTCCTGATTTCTCGTATAATTCGCTAAACATATCTTCTTTTTATTGCAAATATAGATAAATCTATAATTAAAAGCAAATTTGCAAGAAAATATAGTTATATCTATTTTTTGCATTAGAGTTAATCTTAAGAGGTTTTGGTGTTAGTTCAAATTACCACGGAAAAAGCATTTTCGATAAAATCCTGTTCCAAATATTACCATATTTTGCCACATGGAGACAGATAGTAGCAGACGGTTAAAAAGTCTGGATAAGATGCTGATTAACAGCACAAAAAAAAGGAAAGTTGTTAATAATGAACAACTTTCCTTTTTAATGTCTGCGGAGAGGGAGGGATTCGAACCCCCGGTACCTCGCAGTACAACGGTTTTCAAGACCGCCGCAATCGACCACTCTGCCACCTCTCCAATCCTTCGTCAGGGAAGGTCTTTTTCAGCATGGGATACTTACACATCTCTGTTTTTCGTACCGTATTGCCTCGAAAGCGGTGCAAAGGTACGAATGATTTTTAATTCTCCAAACATTCCGCATACTTTTTCCATAAGAATTTCTTAATTTTGTATCCTGTTTGAAAGTTATCCACAACCAGAAACAATTTAGCCAACTGACTGTAAAGGATATAGGAGCATGGCTGTTTCAGATAAAAAAATCAGTAAAAGAACAGATCGTCTGAGGCAGGTAATCCTGAAAACAATTTGTGAAAGATGCATCACGATTGTATGAAAGGAGAACAGTACAAAAAGAATTTTCAGACCTATTACCAACAAAGAAGAAAAAAGAAATGATATATCCGCAAAACTTCGAACAAAAGATCGGCTTCGACCAGATACGCCAACTGCTCAAAGGCCATTCCCTGAGCCCACTCGGCATAGAGCGTGTGGAGAAGATGGAATTCTCGACCGATTTTACTACGATCAACGAGCAACTCGATCAGATAGATGAATTTATCCGTATCCTGCAGGAAGAGGAGAATTTTCCCGATCAGTACTTTTTCGATGTACGTCCTGCCCTGAAACGCATACGGGTAGAGGGTATATATCTCGATGAAGGAGAGCTTTTCGACTTGGTCCGATCACTGGAGACGATACGTGATATTGTACGTTTTCTGCATCGTACAGATGAGGAAGAGGGAGAAAACTCCTACCCTGTGCTGAGCCAACTGGCAGGAGATACAACTGTATTTCCTCAACTGATCACACGTATACACGCCATTGTAGACAAGTATGGGAAAGTAAAAGACAATGCCTCTACTGGATTATCTCGCATACGCCGGGATCTGGCAGGAACGATGAACAGCATCTCCCGTTCGCTCCACAGTATCCTGCGCAGTGCGCAATCGGAAGGATATGTAGACAAAGATGTCACTCCTACCATGCGCGACGGTCGCCTCGTGATCCCTGTGGCACCTGCCCTGAAACGAAAGATCAAAGGGATCGTGCACGACGAATCGGCCAGTGGAAAAACGGTATTTATCGAACCTGCCGAAGTGGTAGAAGCCAACAACCGTATCCGGGAACTGGAAAGCGAAGAGCGCCGGGAAATCATCCGTATCCTGACAGAGTTTTCCCAGGCCCTGCGTCCTTCTATCCCAGACGTGTTGCAATCTTACGAGTTCCTGGCAGAAATCGACTTTATACGTGCCAAAAGCTACTTTGCACTGCGCGTCAAAGCCATTCGCCCGATACTGGAAGACAAACAATTGCTCGACTGGACACAAGCGATACATCCGCTGTTACAGATCTCTCTGGAGCGACATGGGAAGACAGTTGTGCCCCTGGATATTGAACTGAATGATCAGCAACGCATTCTGATCATCTCCGGGCCTAATGCGGGAGGAAAATCGGTCTGTCTGAAAACAGTGGGCCTGTTGCAGTATATGCTTCAGTGCGGATTACTGATACCTATTCACGAGAGAAGCCGAACGGGTATCTTCGCAGATATATTTATTGATATCGGTGACGAGCAGTCGATCGAAGATGACCTGAGTACTTACTCTTCGCATCTGACCAATATGAAGATGATGATGAGACATTGTGGTCATCAGAGTCTGATCCTGATTGATGAATTCGGAGGAGGTACCGAGCCTCAGATCGGTGGAGCTATAGCAGAAGCTGTATTGAAACGCTTCAATGATAAAAAAACATTCGGAGTCATCACTACCCACTATCAGAATCTGAAACATTTTGCCGAGGATCACGAAGGGGTGATCAATGGTGCCATGCTTTACGACCGACATCAGATGCAGGCATTGTATCAGTTACAGATCGGTAATCCGGGGAGTTCATTCGCTGTAGAGATCGCCCGGAAGATCGGACTCCCGGAGGAGGTCATTGCAGATGCATCGGAGATTGTAGGCAGTGAATACATCAATGCGGATAAATACCTGCAGGATATTGTGCGGGACAAACGTTACTGGGAAAATAAACGTCAGAACATTCGCCAACGTGAGAAGCAGATGGAAGAGACGATTGCCCGATATGAGAAAGAGATTGCCGAACTGCATCAATCGCGCAAAGAAATACTCAAAAAAGCCAAAGATGAAGCCGAACAATTGATCAGCGACTCCAATGCACGTATCGAGAATACGATACGTACCATCAAAGAGGCACAGGCCGATCGGGAAAAGACCCGACTGGCGCGGCAGGAACTGACAGACTTCAGAGCATCCGTGGAAGCAATAACGACTCAGGAGAAAGAAGACAAGATCTCCCGGAAGATGGAGAAACTCCGCGAGAAGCAGGAACGTCGCAAAGATAAGAAAAAGCAATCTCCTTCCGGAGAAGGATCTTCCCCTGTCAAAACTGACAAACCGGCACCGCTCGCAGTAGGCAGCCTGGTAAAGATCAAAGGACAGAGTGCTACAGGTGAGATCCTGGAGATGAATGGAAAGAATGCGACTGTGGCATTTGGCAGTCTGAAAACTATGGTGCGGACAGACCGCCTGGAACGCAGCAATGCTGTTCCGAAGAAAGAGCCTGCAAAAGCGACTTTCGTCAGTACACAGACTCAGGATCAGATGTATCAGAAGAAGCTCAACTTCAGACAGGATATTGATGTACGAGGTATGCGTGGTGACGAGGCACTGCAGGCGATCACCTATTTTGTAGATGAAGCCATCTTAGTGGGTATGGATCGGGTACGCATCCTGCACGGAACGGGAACGGGAATTCTGCGAACACTGATCCGGCAGTATCTGGAGACAGTACCGGGAATCCGTCGTTTTGCGGATGAACATGTACAGTTTGGAGGAGCAGGAATCACTGTGGTAGATCTGGCCTAATAAGCCAGAGAATACAAAACTGGTATTCTCGACAAACAATACGGGGCAAAACTGTGTTCTCATTCGAAGATCCGTCTCTACTGAACAGAGAGAATGCAGCCTGCCCGTATGAAGAATAATCTTATCAATGAAAACCTGTCGTATATGGGTGAGAGTACCACTCCTACCCATTTTTACCTGTATACATACACCATCACAGATGTGCAGGAAGCAAATGCTGAAGAGTTTTCCGATATTGTCCCCAAACTAAAAACAGATCATATCAACTTCTTACAAGTGAGAGGTCTGGAAAATGCACAGGCTATCCGGGAACTGTGTACTCATTTCGAAATAGATTACCTGACATTGCAGGATATTCTCAATGCCAACCAGCCGACCAAGATCGAAGAACATGAAGAGTATACCGTACTGATCATGAAAATTTTCTATCTTCACGATCTCAATGACGAAAATATGGAGCAGCAACAGGTTTGCCTGATCCTGGGCAAGAACTATGTGCTGACCTTCCTCGAACGAGCCGATGATTTTTTCAGTGATGTTACTTCAGCTATCCTGCACAACGTACTGAAAATCCGGGAGCGTCAGCCGGACTATTTATTGAGCGTATTACTCAATAGTATTATGGGCAATTATGGCCTTCTGGTCAATACAATAGACGACGCGCTGGAAGATCTGGAAGAGGAACTATTGACCATCCATAGCAACAGGGACATAGGGATACGTATTCAACGGCTCCGCCGACATTATATGACCATCAAACGTTCGATCCTCCCTCTGAAAGAACAATATGCCAAGCTTTTCCGATTACTTAACGGTACTATCCACAGGGTGAATCGGGCCTACTACAACGATGTAAATGACCACCTGCAACTGATTCTGCAAACTATTGAGATCTGCCGGGAAACATTGTCTTCTCTCGTAGACCTGTATATATCAAATAATGATCTCAGAATGAACGATATCATGAAGAGACTCACTGTGGTTTCGACCATATTCATCCCATTGACTTTTCTGGCTGGTGTATGGGGAATGAATTTTGAGAATATGCCTGAGTTAAGCTGGAAATATGGCTACATTTTTGCTTGGGTAGTAATGATAGCAACGGCTTTTATCGTATCTTTGTATTTCCGGAAAAAGAAATGGAATTAATCAGATACCTGCTTTTCTTCATATTTCTGTTTTTATTTCGGACAACCACATAACCTTCCGAAAATATGAAGTCGATCAAACAACTTTACCGCATAGGTACCGGTCCGTCGAGTAGCCATACAATGGGACCTCGCAAAGCTGCCGAACTTTTTCTGGATCGTCATCCCGACGCATATGCCTTTCGCGTCACTTTGTATGGTAGCCTGGCTGCTACCGGTAAAGGGCACATGACGGATGTGGCCATCCTGGAGGCCCTGCAACCCGTGGCTCCGGTAGCACTGGTGTGGGAGCCCAAAATCTTCCTCCCTTTTCATCCGAATGGTATGAAATTCGAAGCACTGGACACAAACGGCAGTTCTTCGGAAAGTTGGACTGTATACAGTATCGGAGGAGGTGCGCTGGCAGAAGAGGGAGCAATACCTACCCTGTCGGAGCCGGATATTTACGGGATGAACAGCATGACAGAAATTCTTGCATGGTGCGAACATTCCGGAAAGACTTATTGGGAATATGTAAAAGAGTGCGAAGACCCAGATATCTGGGACTATCTGGCAACTGTATGGGATACGATGAAAGAGGCGGTACGCCAGGGACTGGAAGAAGAAGGTGTATTGCCCGGCCCTCTCAACCTGAGAAGGAAAGCGTCGACCTATTACATCCGTGCCAGCGGATACAAAGATTCTCTGCGCTCACGCGGTCTGGTGTTTTCGTATGCACTGGCAGTGAGCGAACAGAATGCCTCGGGAGGAAAGATTGTCACTGCTCCCACCTGCGGGTCCTGTGGAGTGGTACCGGCAGTACTCTATCACCTGCAGAAAAGCCGTGACTTTAGTGACCTGCGTATACTGCGAGCACTGGCCACTGCCGGACTAATCGGTAATATCGTAAAACACAATGCTTCCATATCCGGTGCGGAGGTAGGTTGTCAGGGAGAGGTAGGCGTGGCATGTGCCATGGCTTCGGCGGCGGCCAATCAACTTTTCGGAGGCAGTCCCGCTCAGATCGAATATGCGGCAGAAATGGGACTGGAGCATCACTTAGGCATGACTTGTGATCCGGTATGCGGACTGGTACAGATCCCCTGCATTGAACGGAATGCCTATGCTGCCGCACGTGCGTTAGATGCCAATTTATATTCGTCCTTCACCGATGGAGTACACCGGGTATCGTTTGACAAGGTAGTTGCAGTGATGAAACAGACCGGTCACGATCTGCCGTCACTTTACAAAGAGACCAGTGAAGGCGGCCTGGCCAAGGATTACGAACAGATGTAAAAGGATTTATCCATTTACGAACCAACGGCGGACGAAGTCAATTAGGATTAAAAAGACAGGGATACCTGCCAAAGATTTAAGATCCAAAAAAGATAATATAGACCGAGACTCTCTCAAAGGTTCCTGAAATGACACCCTTGCTACAATATGCTGTAACAAGGGTGTCATTTCAGTAACTTTTAAGAGCGTCCCGGTCTGTAAGGAAGCCCTCTCTCCACTGAGAAACGATACAGGCTCTCTTAATCCTCCAGTTTCCGGAAATGGCCGTCTGTAGTAAATTTCAACGTAAGATCGTTGTTGAGTTCCACTTCATATCCATTACTCTTTTTCTCAATCTTAGTAATATACTCTGTGCTGAAATTCTGTTGCACATAATTTCTTGCATTTGCAGGAAGCATAGTAGATGGTATTTCACGGCTTTCTCCATCGATCTCTTTCCATTCGCCGTCCCGGTTAAATTCAATCTTCACCCCATTGGTGAATACAACATCAAATCCCCTCTTGAGCATCATCTCTTTATCGATCTTGATATAAGACAGTTCATGGTTGGAAAAATGCTCCCTGATAAAGGTACGGGCTTTCTCCGGTAACTGGTTTATATCTTTAGTCACATCGTCTGCATGCACAAAGACTAATCCCACAAAAAGAAATGTTATAAATACAACTACTTTTCTCATAATTGTCTGGTTTTTGGTTTATACTTTTCTTGTTTCTAAATCATTGGTATCCTAAATAACAGAAAAAGCTGTGAAATACTTTTCAGAGAAATAAGGCTTAAGTATATTTAACTCTGCTTAAAAGAGGCATAACTATATATATTATCTATCTTTTTTGCGGACAAAAACGACATAAACAACCTCTTTAGACAAGGCTGTTTTCGGCTTTCAGCAACTTCTACATACCATATAAATAGCCATTTAACTACTGGTCGAATGTCAGCTTTGTTCCAATTTTCTTCCTTCCTGTCAAACAAAAGATAACCTTAACTAATACAAAATAAATTTTCTTTCCATAGCACTTTTAACCTTGAATTTACAAACTTTCTACAAACTCCTGCGTTATAACAAAAAATTTTAGTTAAGACCGGCAAAGACAACTCTGTTCTGTAGAGATGTTTCGGGGTAAACAAAAATCTCATTCCGGGAAAGAATTCCCATAGAATAAAAGTCCGGTCAGAGAATCGGTACACAACAGCCTGTAACAGCAATAAAAATATAAGACTCTAAATGATCAATAACTAACTTAAAGTTTAAATTATGAATTTTGTAAAGTATCTATTCACCTTTATCCTGATAACGGGACTGGTGGCTTGCAGCAACAAAGAAGATGGTTCGGGAGGAGATAATGAGGAAGGCATCCCGACATACATGACCCTCTCTATATACCTTCCGGGTGGTAATCAGACACGTGATCTTCCCGATGACTACAACCCAGACGGAGAATATGAAGGGCATGATGCTATACAAACACTGGATATATATATGAGATCCGGTGATGGTACCATCGAAGCCAAAAGATTCTCCGGTACAGGGATTTCTTCCAACGGTACTGTAGTGTCTCCCAGTCAGCCTTTCCGAACAACATCCGGTACAAAGACGATTTACGTGGTTCTCAATAGCCCGGATCCTCTGAGCACTACCATTACCAGTGAAGATGCTCTTATACCTACAGAAGGACTGGCAGAGACAACCACTATAGACGGAACTGTCTACGACATTATCACCATGACCGGAAAAGCTACCAATGTAGCTATTGAACCGGACATCGCACAACAAGCTGTTGTCAGTGGTGGCAGCAATCATGTGTCTATAGAAGTAATACGTATGGCATCCCGTGCTATTGTGACTACAACAGCCAGTACACAACTTACGGACAGTGAAGGGCGTAATCTCGGAACGATATCCAACATTACCTATTCAGTGGCACAGGGAACAAACGAGATCTATTTCCTCCCTCAGACCAACTATGTATCTTATGGATACAATTATGTTCCGGAACTGGGAGAATATACAGATCAGGCAGATACTTATTACGACTATTCTGACCTCTCTGATCCTGAACCTGTACCGACTCAGCCGGCAGCTGGCGACGGTTATAAATCACTGATCGGAAAATTCCTTTTTGAAAATACCCATGCGACCGGAACTGTAAGAACTACAGGATACAGAAAAGGAAATACAGCTTATGTATTGGTCAGAGCTACCCTCACTCCGGCAGCTTCGGCCATAGCAGACGGGGGTACACTTACCAACGGAACATTCTATGTAGGCCAGACAGATGGTCTTATCTATTCGACAAAAGCAGCTGCACAAGCTGCCGTACAGAACCAGAGGGTGGCCGTATACGAACAGGGTAAAATGCTTTATTACGCATGGCTCAATCCGGACGATATACAGGCTCCACTCAATTCTCCGGTTGTGCGTAACAACATCTACCACATCAATATCACCGGCTTTAGTGGTATCGGTTATAACTGGAATCCTCTCTATCCGGAAGATCCGGATACTACAAATCCGGACAACCCCGATCCTAAACCCGTGAACCCGGACGAACCGGAACCACCGGTAGATCCTATTGATCCGTTGACTCCGGAACAGACTTACATGACTGTTGAGGTTACAGCTGTGAACTGGACTGTACACTCTTACGATATAGAATTATAATAGAATAAGAAGTATCCCGGATCCTTGCTTGAATAATTATCAGGATCCGGGTATACACTTACACCGTCAATTTGCTCAAAATGAATGTACGCTATACTTCCTTTCCGGGAATAGTTCTGATCATTGTCTGTCTTTTCATGGGATGTATAAAATCAGATTCCGACTCTTCCTGTGAACCGCCTGTTACACCTGGTGCACAGGGTCTGCAAATTTATTTTTATCAGAAGACAGTCTGTCAGACCGATACTCTTTATCCGGAGGAGATAAAAGAGATCCTACTGGCCATTTTTGATAAAGAGGAACGGTTGGTCACTTACACCCATGAGAGTATTCCAGTATTAGAGAGTGGATATTTTCAGCAGGTGGAAACAGATCCGGGGCTTTACTCTGTTGTAGCCTGGTCGGGAATCGATGAAGCGTATTATGACCTGCAGGAGCTGCAACCCGGAACCACAAAGAAAAGCGATCTGCTGTTCCGGTTGAAAAGAACTCAGCAACAAGCCTCTGATATCACTGGTAGTAAGGTGTTTTACGGTGAAAGTGCAGCAGTATATGTGCAAGAGAATGAAAATGAGGGAGATCTTTTCGAGAAAGCCTCTGTCAATATGCAGGAGATCACCAATCGCATCAACATCTCTATCACGGGATTGGAAAACTCGGATGCTATTGAAGTATATATAGAATCTGACAACGGTTCTATGAACATAGACGGGAGTCTGGCTTCGGACGATACTGTCCGGTATACAGCGGAAATGTCAGAAGACGGATCGGTGCTGATTGCAGGATTTACCACACTGAAGCTTCAGACCGGAATGGAGAATACGATCGTCATCCACGACAGTGCATCCGGCAAGGATATTTTCAACGGTAGTTTACTGGGAGCCCTGTTACTCATGAATCCGGGAGTAAATTTGGCGTGTGATCACGATTTCAATATAAGATTTGAAGTAGAAGATACATGCCAGTGCGGAACGTATGTGATTATGAAAGTATATGTAAACAACTGGTTGGTGCATAGCTACGAGACAGAAGTATAAATATGGGAAAGACAACTAACAAAATAAGGATACAACTTCCGGTAAAGATCTCTTTCATCCTCCTCTGTCTGGGACTTTTTTCTCTCACTTCATGTAATCGTGACGAGCATAACAAAGGTGGAAATACAGAAGATGCTGTCCTTTCACTGACCGTAAGAGCATCTTCGACGGCAGTAAATACAGATACGGAATTGTGGGAAGACCGGGTAACCGAACTGCGTATGCTTGCCTTTGACTCCGCAGACGGAGAGTTGATATTCAATCAGATATTATACTTTCCCAACGGATTTTCTCAGAAGAGCAAAGCGGTACGTCTGCCTGTAGGAACATTCAATTTCTATTTCATTGCCAACGAGACGGTCTATCCCAACAATTTTGTGGATGCCCTGGAAGATATCAGCAACGAATCGGAGTTTACGACCGATACCCGTTTCACAACTCTTCTCTACAATCCGGACTTTAAACCGGATAGCCAGTCACAGGAAGGGCGTTTTGTGATGTCTGCCGTATATACAGACATTACCATAACCACAGGTGGTACAGAAAACAATCCGGCGCAGCTGCCCTTACCTACGAGTACGGTGGAACTGGTCAGATCACTGGCGAAAGTCGAAGTGATATTCCGTAAAAAAGTATCCGGAAGCACCATCGATGATCAGACGATCACCTCTGTACTGCTGGAACAGGTAGCAGACTACCTGTCTGTACCTCCGTTGGATGACTATTACGAAGGTACTGAAACCGATTCACCTCATGGTGACCTGAGTGGCCTGGATTATAGCCGCGACAGTATAGGTTCTGTGATCTTCTACATTCCGGAATTTCTTGTGGCAGAGGGAAGTACATCCTCTACGTTGTTAGAGATAAACAACCAGACTTTTCCTATCCTATCAGATGATGGTAAAGTTGGGATCACTGACCAGCGCAGAACTGTCCCTCCCTTATCCAACAACAGTGTGATCCGCAATTATCACTACCAGATCAATGTGTATATAGATGCTGAAGGAGGATTACAAATACGTACGTATGTAGATCCATGGAGAAAAGACGACTATAATTACCTGTTTCAGGGTGATATACAAATTACCATTCCTCCCATAGAGCCAACAGATAGTAGTATTATCATTACTACAGAATGTGGAAAAGTAGAAATTTTAAGCCACAATGAATTCCTGAGTCAGGGACTTCAGGGGGCTTACAACGATGTGGTCAATTATTATGATCCTGTATTACAGGGTCCCACAATCTACAAAGGAGATCCCCCTTATTATTGTGAAAAGAAATACGGACCGGGCTGGAGACTGATAGACTCCTGTGAACTTCTTTCTTTCCTTGCAGCAGTGGATGCAGCCTACAGGATATATCTGTCTAATACCTGGCTGGCAGCAGCTCATCCGGTTCCTTATTACCCAATACAATTCCGGCAAGAGGCTCAGGGCATACTGGAAAAACTGACAGGAGTAGATCTTTCAGGAGATGTACTGTTTCCTACCAATAATTTTGCCGATGAGATATCAGATACCAAAATGGGAATTGTGGATGATTATTTCTCACCCGGAGATATTATGCTGCGCATCATGGATTTTCCCAATGGCTGGCCATTTGCAGCTCCTCCGGGAACCGATCTGGAATGGTTCTACAACGAAGTTACCATCCAGGTAAAAGCTTTCTGGTACGACGAAGGATACCTTACCCTGACTGATAGGGACAATTGGGACACTGTGCTTTACAATGAATTTGAACGCTACGACTACAGCAGTACCGTATCTCGCTGTGTCAGATCTGTTGAATAAAAGAAGTATGCGAAAGAAGAGTTATTACATAGTATTCTTGTTGCTGTGCGTGGTCACAGGATGTGGAGAAACAGAGCGCCCGGAGGTCGTGGAAGAGAAGAATGTAACCATAAGGCTGGGACCGTCGCGCAGCGGCTGGACGAGGCTTATAGATGATGACAACCTGGCCATGGAAGAGACAATCATAAACCTGAGTGTCTTTTTCACAGAGCCCTCTTCTACTGCTATTGTATATAAATATGTATTTACCGGCTTCAGCATATCTGGAGAGGAACAGGTCATTACCCTCCCTCTGGAGGCTACCGACCTTCAGACCAAAGACGTGTATGTAATTGCCAACTACGACGACGAGAGTGAGTTGGATGATATAACGACACTGGATGGTATCCGGGCACTTTTCACTCCCGAGATAGGCAAAAGCAACAACCTGGATCCGTCCGAGGGTTTCTGTATGTTTGGCCATACCTATGATGTGGACTTTACGGACAGTAGCAATTTTCCCGTGTATGTGGAATTGGTGAGAAGTTGTGCAAAATTCAGGATCAACCTGAATTTCCCGGAAGATCCGACCCTGAGCACCAACAACACTTTCCTTATCCAGAAGGCTGCCAAATATACACATGTAGTGGAGAATCTCGTAGAGGTACTTCCTACTACAGATTATTTCAATTTTGCCGCACCACTTCCTCTGAACGACAACGGAAGGCAGAGCTACACCAATATTGCTTATGTATACGAATCTTCCCAGGCACCTCTTCTGACCATATATACTCATATCAACGGAGAGATGGAAGAACAGGAGTTTACCGCGACCCTGCCTCTGCCACAAAGGAATTACCTCTACGACCTCTTTATACGTGTATATGAAGAAGAAGATGCCTCAACACGGGCTATCACAAACGGAGAGAAAAAAACATATACTATTGAAAGTACAACATGCGTTTACAATGCAGAGGGACAACAAATAGAAGAACTGAAAGAGACCGGATATCTGCAGCGGCCATAGAAAGATCTGTTTTTTTCCACCTGTTTTCAACAGGTTATTCTGTGACAACATATACCAAAGTAGCTTCGTATATCCTTATATACGGAGCTATTCTTTTTTACACAGGCTTTGCAGAGGAGAATGGATAATTTGTCGTATCTTTATCACTGTAAACTGATAATTCCGGAACCACCGATCAACTTTTACCCGCCGGAGTTGTTAAGAAAAAGACATTCTCCTATCTGCCTCCTGTCAGAAGAAAGGCAGCCAGGGAAAGGATTACGATGTTTCACCTAAACCCATCCTGACGTATGGAAAAAGTAATAGACAGAGCAAACAGCCGCGGACATTCTGTGCATTCGTGGCTCGACAGTTATCATACTTTCAGTTTCGACCGCTATTTCAACCCCGAACGTGTCAATTTCGGTGCCCTGCGTGTACTCAACGATGATACAGTAGCCCCAGGCAAAGGTTTTGGCAGCCATCCCCACGCCAATATGGAGGTGGTTTCCATTCCGTTAAAAGGTAAACTTCAACACGGGGACAACAAGATGAACGACCGCATCATCAGCCCGGGCGATATCCAGGTAATGAGTGCGGGTACGGGGATCTTTCACAGCGAAATGAACGCCAGTGAAGAAGAGCCTGTAGAGTTTCTGCAGATCTGGGTAGTGCCCCGGGAGAGAGAGACTTTTCCGATATATCAGGATTTCGATATCCGCCCCCTGTTGCGGAAGAACGAACTGGTTCCGATTATTTCTCCGGATGGCAGTACACCGGCTTCGCTGATACAGGATGCCTGGTTTTGCCTGGGAGAATTGGAGGCTGGAAAAAGTGTACATTACGGATTGCACAAGCCTCACCACGGAGTATATGTCTTTGTGATCGAAGGAGAGGCAGGTGTGGCCCAAACCCATCTGTACCGACGCGACGGAATAGGAATATGGAAAACAGACTCTGTAGAAATACAGGCTCTTACCGCGTCTCACCTGTTGCTGATAGAAGTTCCTATGTTCGAATAACATCAGAAAGAAAACTATGGACCTATCAACGATCACAGGGGAATACCATCAGCACGGACTGCATCGCAAGGATCTGCCGGACGACCCGATCCAGTTCTTCGGTCGCTGGCTGGGAGAAGCCATCGAAAAGCATGAACCCGAACCCACGGCTATGACTGTGGGTACCGTATCTGAAAGCGGACACCCTTCTACACGTATCTTGTTATTGAAAGGTATGCGCGAAGGCAAGTTTATTTTCTATACCAATTACGAAAGCCGCAAAGGACAGCAACTGGCTCAGAACCCGGATATCTCCCTGACTTTCTTCTGGCCCGGGCTCAACCGGCAAGTGAATATAGAAGGAACGGCAGTGAAAACGTCTGATACTGAATCGGACGATTATTTCCATTCAAGGCCGGAACAGAGCCAGATCGCCGCACGTATCTCTCCTCAAAGTGAACCTATATCGGGACGTATGTTCCTGATGAAAAACTTCATCAAAGAGACCACGCTGTGGACGGGACGTGAGATAGATCGTCCCGACTTCTGGGGTGGCTATGCTGTGACTCCCGCACGTATCGAATTCTGGCAGGGGCGTGCCAACCGCCTCCACGATCGCTTCCTATACGAATTCGGACCGGATGGCCACTGGCATATCGAACGTCTGGCTCCCTGACTCTATCTTATCAGTATATATCTTCCCTGGACGAAGACCGACCTGCATTCGTGCCTGACAATCGGAATAATTCCCGCTATCTCTTGGCCGGGCGGGAAAGTTTATGTATCATTGCATAGCAAATAACCCGGATATGAAATTGCATTACATCTACCACAGCGGATTTGCTTTGGAGACCAACAGATTCACAGTTATCATCGATTACTACAAAGATACCTCAGAGACCGATCCGAAACACGGATGGGTACACGATGTGTTGCTACCGGGCTCCAGACCATTGTACGTACTCTCTTCCCATTTCCACCCGGATCACTTCAATAAAGAAATACTCTCGTGGCGGGAGATACACCCGGATATACATTATATATTCTCACGTGATATTCTTAAACACCGAAGGGCAACGGAACAGGATGCTCTGTGGCTGCGCAAAGGAGATACCTATGAAGATGATCTGCTGAAGATCCGCGCGTTTGGTTCTACAGATGTGGGCATCTCTTTTTTATTGGAGACAGAGGGGAAACTGATCTTTCATGCCGGAGATCTCAATAACTGGCACTGGAGCGACGAATCGACCCCTGAGGAGATCCGCAAAGCGGAAGGTGACTACCTGGCCGAATTGAAGCAACTCTACCAGACTGCTCCGGAACTGGACCTGGTCATGTTCCCGGTAGACTCCCGTGTGGGCACAGACTATATGCGGGGTGCCCGCCAGTTTGTACAAAAGATCCGCACTGACATATTTGTTCCCATGCATTTCGGAGAGGATTATGCGGGTGCACAGGCTTTCGGGCCTGTAGCTGAAGAGGCAGGATGCAAGTTCTTTTGTCCTGTGGAAAGAGGACAAACCATGGGACTTACGATGTAACAAACCAACGGTCGACGAAGTCTATTACAATTTATGATTATTCCCTATGGTCATGACCATTATTCAGAATATTATCAAATCGGAACGTTGAAGTAAGAAAATGTGATTATCCTGTTTTCTCTTTTATAAGATCTTCTGTGAATGACAGATATACCATACAGGATATAATTCTTTGCATGAATGGAAATATATAAAACCATATAAATAAAACATACGATCATGAATAAGCCTATACAAATGATTCTGGCATGCCTGATGGCTTGCATGCCTCTGTGGGCGATCGCCCAGGACCCTGATGCTCCTTATCTGGCAGGTGCGGTACCCGAAAAAGATGGCAGAGTAGTATTCACCAAAGAGTTTGTCATACCTGGTATGCAGAAAGAGATGATCTACACCCGGATGCTCAACTACCTGGAAAAACGGATGGGGGAAAACGAAAACACCAGCCGGGTAGTCTATCAGGAACCTGAGGAAGGCAAAATGGCAGCCATGGGCGAAGAGTATATCGTATTCAGCTCGGGGGCATTGTCACTGGATCGTACCCTGGTCAACTACCAGATCTCTGTGGAGTGTGCTGCGGAGAAGTGTATCATGGAGATAGAAAAGATACGCTATACGTATCGCGAAAAAGAGAAATATAGCGCAGAAGAGTGGATTACAGATAAATATGCCCTGAACAAAGCGCAAACAAAACTGGTGCGTGGCCTGGCCAAATGGCGTCGAAAGACTGTGGATTTTGCCAACGATCTCTATGCAGGAGCAGCTACTGCACTGGGAGCACCGGACACTGCTCCGGTCAAAGAACCGGATCCAGTGATCCCTGTTACCCATACGGCAAGTACAGGCCCTGTAGTGATTGAAGTACAACCACCAACTCTTACCCCGCAAATCGCGATACAACCTCCTGTGTCGGTAACTCCCGCGGTAACAGAGCCCCAAGTGATTCAACCGGCTGTGACACCTCCTGCAACGTCAGTACCTGTAGGCAAAGACATGACAGGATACAGACAGATCGCTCCGGACAGACTACCGGGCAACATCATCAAAATGCTGAACGATGACTGGATGCTGATCACTGCCGGCAATGAGCAACGGTTCAATATGATGACTGCGAGCTGGGGCGGACTGGGCGTGCTGTATGGCAAACCCGTAGCCATCTGTTTCATCAACCCTGCCCGCTATACCTATCAACTGATGGAAACGGAAGACACCTATACATTTACTTTCTATACGGAAGCTTACCGGGAAGCCCTGCAATATTGTGGCAGCCACTCGGGACGTAGTGAAGACAAAGTAAAAGGTTCCGGACTCACCCCATTGGCTACTCCCAACGGAAGCATGGCTTTCTCCGAAGCATGGCTGGTGATCGAATGTAAGAAACTGGTCTCTCAGTCCATTATTCCGGAAGCTATCTCGGATGCAAAGGTCAAAGAACAATGGGCAGGCAAACCGATGCACAAGATGTATATCGGAGAGATCGTGAATGTGTGGATGAAGTAATTTACAAATGGACGATTTACGATGTACGATTGAAAAAACAAAGTATACACAAAACGATCTATCTGACACCCCTTCAGGGTTACAGATAGATTGTGTATATAACAATAATATTCCAACTACTGGAGGGACCAACCCAAATACGCCCGTCCCCATTATTAATAATTAAAATCATTTTCACACAAATGGAAATAAAAGGAAAATTTGACCACTTTAACATCAACGTCACAGACCTGGAGCGAAGCATTGCTTTCTACAATAAAGCTTTAGGTTTAAAAGAATGTAAACGCAAAGAGGCTGCCGACGGCTCATTTATTCTGGTCTATCTGACAGACAACACGACCGGATTTCTTCTGGAACTTACCTGGCTCCGGGATCATCCGAAGTCCTATGAATTGGGTGAGAATGAAAGCCACCTGTGCTTCCGGGTAGAAGGAGACTACGACGAAATACACCGTTTTCACAAGGAAATGGATTGTGTTTGTTATGAAAATACAGAGATGGGCCTCTATTTTATCAACGACCCGGATGATTACTGGATCGAGATCCTGCGTCTGAAGAAATAAATAAAAGAGTTTCCAGATAAATATCCCTGGCTTCTTTACTTTACCAGTAAGAAGTCAGGGATTATTTTTTAAGGCAGCATAATTTCAACGGGAAATTAATGATAAACCATACAGATAAAGAATAAAATCAAAAATGTCTCTATACGATCTTACTTCAACGTTCCGATTTGATAATATTCTGAATAATGGTCATGGCCATAGGGAATAATCGTATATCACAACGTACCTCTGTGTTAATAATCAGATAAGGGTCATGACGAAAGAATAAATCTGTAAATCGTAAATACTCTCCTGTCTTTATCTTTTCTTTCTGTTGGCACGCTTACGACGGATCTCAGCCTTCATCTTCGCAGCCCCCGAATTGTGCTGACCACGTATATAAGTCGCCTTTTTAGCTTTGGTCTTCACCTTCTTTTCGTCTTTGCCGTCGCCCTCTTTCTTTCCTTTGAGAACTACACCGCCGCCTTCTATTATATCCTGTAAGTTCATGATCTCTTTTTATTTTTATTTGCAAAGATAAGGGTTTTCAACGAAATACCTATCTTTGCCCCTTCTCAACAGATACATAACCTATGAATACAGCCATTCTCACTGCCGACAAAGACCCTATGGGAGCAGCCATCTCAGAATATCACTCTCACGGAAAAGCCGGAAAGCTACGGGTATTCTCTTCGCAATTCGATGAAGACGGAATCCCTGTACGCCAACTCTTCCGCAAACCGACACAAATGCCCTTAAGCGAACGTACGGCCCTGCAACTGGCCACGGGTCGGGTACTGGACGTGGGGGCCGGTAGTGGTTGTCATGCATGGGCACTGCAAGAGGCAGGAAAAGAGGTATGTGCCATAGACATTTCGCCCTTGTCTGTAGAGGTCATGCGGCAACGGGGAATCAAAGACGTCAGATTGATCAACCTTTTCGATACGCAACTGATCGGAACTTTCGATACCATCCTGTTGCTGATGAACGGATCAGGTATCATCGGTAAGCTTTCCAACCTGCCTGCCTTTTTCCTCAAGATGAAACAATTGCTGGCTCCCGGGGGAAGTATACTGATGGACTCCACCGACCTGCGTTACCTTTACGAAGACGAAGACGGTAGCTTTGTGATCGACCTGGCAGCAGATTACTACGGAGAAGTGGATTTCCGTATGCAATACAAAGACATACAGGGTGAGCCTTTCGACTGGCTGTACATTGACTTTCAGACACTGGATCTGTATGCTGCGGAGAACGGATTCAAAGCAGAGATGATCTGCGAAGGTAATCATTATGATTACCTGGCGAGGCTTTCTCTGCGCTGACCTGATAATCTATTAAAAGACATTTTCACATTCATTCCGAATGTTTTTTACAACCACTTCCCTATCTTTGCATCTCAATCCTATACAGTATGCAAAGTACAGACCACATTATATCCCTTTATCAGGAGCGTAGCCGGAAGGCCGGAGAACTACTTCAACAGACGATTCACCAGATCCGCCGGATCAGTATACTGCGGGTATGCCTGTTTGTAGCAGGAGTAGCAGGTATCATTGTGTTCAGACATTCTCCCTGGTGGGTGTTACTTTGTATTGCCGCAGTAGCCTTTATTCCCTTTCTGTGGCTGATCAAATACCACACCAGACTGTTCCACAAAAAGTCCTACCTGGAGCAGTCTCAGAAGGTCAACCAACAAGAGTTGCAAGCCCTGGAACACAATTACTCTTCTTTCGACAATGGAAAAGAGTTTGCAGATCCGGCTCATCTCTATACATACGACCTCGATATCTTCGGAGAAAAATCTCTGTTCCAGTACCTCAACCGTACGGTCACAGAGATGGGAAGAAAGCGACTGGCATCCTGGTTCATTCATCACCTCAGAGAGGGCAAAGAGATCCGGCAGCGCCAGGCAGGCGTTCGCGAAATTGCCCCTCTGCTGGATATGCGTCAGGAATTTCGTATCCAGGGCCTGCTGCACAAGGGCACGGCAGCAGATGAAGAGCAGTTGCTGGCCTGGGCCAATGTCCCCTCCTCTTTCCGTAACCGGCTTATCTGTCGATTGATACCCATCCTCCTCCCTATACTGAATATTCTTGCCTGGGGTATATTTCTTGCCGGATGGATACCGATTGGCATCCCGGTCATAGTCTTTGTTGTCTGTGTCCTGATCGCTTCCTTCTTTACCAAACAGATCAGTGTGGTGCTGCAAGCCTATGATCAGAAACTGGGCCTTCTTCATACATACGCGGAGTTGTTGCGTATCATTGAGTCACAAACCGCAGAAAGTGACACAGTAAAGTCGATCCGGCAACTTACCGATAATGGCAAAGACCTGGCTTCGGAAGCCATTGCCCGGCTTGCCAACGAGATGAATGCCATGGATCAGCGCAACAATATGCTGCTGCTTTTCACATTCAATGGCCTGATGGGCTGGGAATTGCGTCACATCCTGCGGATCGAGAAATGGAAAGAAGAATATGCTTCCCGCTTTCCGGCCTGGCTGGAAGCTATCGGTCAGATGGACGCTCTCTGTTCACCGGCTACTCTGGCATACAATCATCCCGACTACACCTGGCCGCAAATAGCCGATCAGCCTTTCGTAATCCGGGGAAAAGAGATGGGACATCCGCTGATGCGACGCACACAATGTGTCCGCAATGATATAGGTATGAACAAACGTCCGGCATTCCTGATCATCACCGGAGCCAATATGGCAGGCAAAAGTACCTACCTGCGCACGGTAGGTGTCAATTACCTGCTGGCTTGTATCGGTGCGCCGGTATGCGCCTCTTCGTTCGAAATTTATCCGGCTCAGCTGGTCACCAGCCTGCGCACTACAGACTCGCTGACCGACAATGAATCTTATTTCTTTGCCGAGCTCAAACGACTGAAACGTATCATCGACATGCTGAGCAACGGCGAAGAACTCTTCATCATCCTGGACGAAATACTGAAAGGAACTAATTCTACCGACAAGCAGAAGGGATCTTTTGCCCTGATCCAACAATTCATGCGGCTACGTGCCAACGGCATTATCGCTACGCACGACCTGTTGTTGGGCAAGCTTGCGGAAGAGTTCCCGGAAGAGATACGCAATCACTGCTTCGAGGCGGATATACGCAACAATGAACTCACGTTTTCCTATTGTATGCGGGAAGGAGTAGCACAGAACATGAACGCTTGTTTCCTGATGAAGAAGATGGGAATTACAGTAGATTGAACGCTGCTGTTACATTTATATACATAATGTCCTTTTTTTACACCTTGCGGAATCAACTATATACTTACTTTTGCCTTTCAAAGCAATGGATAAGTTTCAGGTCATACAGCCCTCAGTATTACTCGCTCCTTATGTAAAGCAATACTGGTTCGTAACGATAGAAGATGTCGCATCGTGTGCGCAGCGTCTTGTTCCGTTTGGTTGCGCGGCATTGATTTTCTACCGCACTCATAGAAATTGTTCATTACCAACTGGCAACTACCTTGCACAATCCCTTCTCTATGGAATAACCACCGGATATACAGATATTATCCTTTCCGGATATATTGATTTTATCAGTATTGTCTTTCAACCCGCAGGTGCAAACCTGTTCTTCCGTATGCCTCTTACGGAACTGAATAACAGTTCCATCTCTCTGAATGTGCTCAACGATCCGGAACTACTGGAATTGGAGAAACAACTCAACGGGACAACCGACACTCCGATATGCGTTGCACAGATCGAACAGTTCTTGCTGCGCCGGCTCTTCCTTCTGAATAAACAGGCTGACCAACGGATCAGTAAAGTGATCGACACCATCGGAAAAGGTGAAACTCAGGTAGAGCGTCTGGCGGAGAGTGCTAATCTCTGCTACAAACAATTCAAACGCATTTTTACGGAAAGCACCGGAGTAAACCCCAAAGAATTTCTGCAAATCCAGCGTTTCAGGAAATTACACCATCTGTTGCAAGTACACACAGAGATGTCTATATCCCAATTGGCTTATGAATGCGGATATTACGACAAATCGCATCTGATCAGAGAACTGAAACAATTTTCAGGATTTACCCCCACTGAACTATCCGAAGCCTGCGATCCGGTCTACTCCGATTACCACGCATTGTTTCGTTCGGCATTTGTAGATCTGACTCTCAAATAAATCATTTATCACAAACACAGTAATAACATGAGATCAAATAAAAACCTCCATTCCGGAAATATAAATTGTGACGACTATACCCTGGTCGATTTCCTGCAATACCGTAGCGACGACCTGTTTGAAGTGGCAGACCATTTCTCTGCTTATCTCCGGGACGCTACCCGGAAAGGCTATATGGTCTATGGCAACCCCATCTTATCTGCTCCCAAAGCAGAATTTGAGGTCTATGACAATTACACGGGAAAAGAACGCAACTTTCTCAACTTTTGCTCTTATAACTATCTGGGCTATTCCTGTCATCCGAAAGTGATCCGTGAAGTACAAAATACACTGACAAAGTATGGAACAGGCGCAGTTTCGGCTCCCCTGCTGAGTGGATATTACGATCTGTCGAACCAATTGGAAAGTTCTATCGCTGCCTTTAAGAAAAAAGAAGACGCTGTCCTTTTCCCTACCGGATACGGTGCCAACCTCGGTGTTCTTTCCTGTCTGCTCAGACCTGGGGATGTAGCGATCCTGGATATTCTTGCGCATGCTTCTATCTATGACGGTGTACGACTGGCGGGAGCAGACATCAAGGTATTCAGTCACAACAATGCCGATCATCTGGAAAGAATTCTCAAAGAATTGAAGACCCGTCGGGTCATTGTTTGCATAGAAGGAGTATACAGTATGGATGGCGATCTGGTCAAGCTACCGGAGATAGTTGCCGTATGCAAAAAATACGGTGCAAAAATCTTATTAGACGAAGCACACTCTACTCTTATCTTCGGAGAAAATGGCCGGGGAGTTGCCGAACATTACGGACTGGAAGATCAGATAGACCTGACCATCGGTACCTTCAGCAAGTCTTTCGGTGCCATCGGTGGATTTGCGACCGGCCAGGCAAGACTGATATCTTTCCTGCGAATGTATGCACGTTCCTATGTATTCTCATGTGCCATGGCCCCTCATACGGCAGCAGGCATACTCAAAGTCCTGGAGATATATGAGAATGATAAATCAGAGCGGGTAAAACTATGGGAGAATACAGGATATATGCAAAACAGGCTGAAAGAAGCCGGACTGGATACAGGAGAAACTCAATCGCAGGTAATTCCTGTGATCGTAGGTCACGACCGACGCTTGCGGGAGATCAGTCGTTACATCCACAAACAGGGACTTTATACCGGAGTGGTCACTTTTCCTGCCGTATCGGGCAAACGGACCCGGTTGCGTCTTTCCATGTCATCCAACCATACCATCGAACAAATGGATACCTGTACAGACATTATAAAAGATGCTTTCAATAAGTATTAAGAGTCTGTTCAATTTTTCTGCGGAAAATCAAAACAGACTCTTAAAGTTCATCATCTGACAAACTTGTATCCTTCCGGAAAATGACAGAATTCCATATAGAAATATGGTAACGCAATCACTGATTTCTCGACAATAAGGTCTATCCTCTATCCTCTCTTTTCCATCTGCCATATATACATTATTTTGTATTTAAGGATCATTTATCCCCTTGTTTTTCATAATATATTCTAAACTTTTTCTATAATTATTATTTACCTGCAACCTTTTTTCATTTAAATTGTAATAGTGAATAATTTATTCTAAAAAGAAGCTGTTCTCATTTTGCTCATTTTTTATAACGAAGGAAGTTCTGAGAAATAAGGAAGCAAAACCCGGACAGATTCTTAGTCTTAACTTAAACTTTACAGACAATGGATGATGTTACGAAAAGGATCCAGGATACGATAGAAAGTATACCGGACCACGATCTGTACTCGCAGGGAGATGCTCAGGCTGCTACCGAGGATGCCCAGAGAAAAGCGTACAGACTCCAGCATGGGTATGATGAGAGATCTCACGAATCTCACTGGGGCCATATGCAGGAAGATCTGCAAGCTCTCAAAGATCAAGAGGAAAGAGCAGGCAGCAAAAAGAGTGCTTCAAAAAAAGGTGCAGCTACCAGAAGCCGAAAAACCACAGCCTCTCAGACTGGTACCGGCAGTAGCACATCCGTAAGAAAGACCACATCTGCCGTCGGAAAGAAATCAACAGCCACGTCTGCCCGTACTACAGGTACACAGGCCAAGGCTACAAATAAAGAAACCAAACTTATTACTCCTATGAAGAAATCTACAAAAGCAACTCCTGCTACCAAAGCAGAAACCGCAAAAAGTAACCGCAAAGCCGCTACCAGCGCTACAGCTAAAGGATCTGCTCCTAAAGCTACCCGCAGTACTTCCAAACCGGCTATCAGCGCTCCCAAAGCAACCATCAACCGTAAGAATGCAACTACAGCTGCAACTACTACGGCTAAAGCAAAGGCCGCAACCTCCAAAACGGGTGCTACCAAGGCTACATCCCGTAAAGCAACTACCGCCCAAAGTCGTACTACAGCAACTGCTAAGCCTAAAGCTACTGCAGCTAAAACCAAAACGGCTCCTAAAGCTGCTAAAACAGCTACGACCAAAGCGCTTACTCCAAAGAGAAGTACTACGAGATATGCTGCTGCCAGTGCCGCACCGGCAACTGTGACCCGAACTGCTCCTATCCGCAGCAGATCGACAGCCAAAGCAACTTCTTCCAAAGCTACTCCAGCTAAGGCCAGCGCTACTAAATCTGCTCCTGCAAAAGCTACCACAGCCCAAGCAAGATCAGTGGCAACCAAGCCTGCAGCAAGTACAAGATCTGCTTCTGCAAAAACAAAAACCACAGCAGCCAAGGCAAAAACCAGTGCTACCAAAGCAAAAGCCACATCTGCAAAAGCTGCCAACACTAAAAGTGCGACAGCTAAAACTGCTGCTGCAAAAACAAAAGCTACAGCCAGCAAAACCCGGTCTGCCAAAGCCGCTTCAAGCAGAACTACTGCAAGCAAAGCAACGACCAGCAAGGCCAAAAGTACCTCTGCAACCAAAGCTGCTGGAAAAACCACAGCTAAAAAAAGTGTAGCTTCTGCATCTAAAGCAACTTCCAAAGCTGCTCCGAAAACAAAAGCGACTTCTCAGACGAGAGCAACTGCGAAGAAAACAGCCACGAAATCCCAGGCCGCAACCAAAGCTACCGGCAGCCGGACTACAGCATCAAAATCCGGATCTGCTGCTCCGAAAGCAACAGCTACAAAAACTGCCAGTCGTACCAAAGCTGCAACAGCAAAAACAACAACTGCCGGATCGGCAAAAAGTACTTCCGGTACTTCAACAGCAAAAAACACTGCTACCAAAAAGCAAACAGCAACTCCTTCCCGCAGTACAACTACCACGAAACGCAAAGCCACCCGTAAATCCATAGCTGCAAGTGGCCCTGCTACGGAACCAGGTAAAGAATTGTTGGGAATCAAAACAACTTCTTCAAAGAAGAGTTCGGGTAAAGCTGTAACAAAAAATATGGCAACAGATAGTGACAAGAACATCACAAAAACTCCGGATAAAGTTTCGTCGGCCAAGTCTTCCAAAAGAAAAAAAGAAGTGGAACTGGAACTGATCTGATAAACAGAGTTCAGACGAACCAAATGAAAACAGCGGTTTTTGCCATTTATAAGCAAAACCGCTGTTTTTATTTCCTATTATCTACATACTACCTTTATGATTTTTGTTCGCTGAGTTCCTGACGCACTACCGCCATCATTCCTTCCACCTGTGCCAGTGCCAGCATACGTCCGTGGAAAGAATATCCCGGATTGTATCCCTTATCTGCATCATCCAGGATCAGTCGGCCGTGATCGACACGCATCGGCAGATCCGAGCGTTGTTTCTCAAAGATACGTACCAGTTCCACCAGATGTCCCCGCCCACCGAGGTGAGAAGCCTCGATAAAGTCTCCGTTGGAAAACACCTCCGTACTCCGCAGATGCACGAAATGGGTACGACAAGCATAACGTGCTGCCAACGCAGGCACATCGTTTTGCAGACCCGCACTCAAAGAACCCGCACAGAGAGTCAATCCATTATGCACATTATCCACGGCTTGCAGGATCCAGTCTATATCCTCTGCGGAAGTCACAATCCGGGGCAATCCCAATACCTGACAAGGAGGATCGTCCGGATGGATACACATATGTATCCCATACTCTTCACACACCGGGACCACCGCCTGTAGAAAATACCGGAGATTCTCCCGCAATGCAGGGCGATCTATTCCCTGATAGCGAGCAAGCAACTTGCGAAACAACTCCACCGGATGCCGGTCTTCCTCACTGATATTCCCATTGACAAAGCCCTGCGTCTTCACAATGATCACATCCACCAGTGCCGCTTTCTCTGCATCGATAATCACACGATCCAGTTCCTTCACCTGTCTGATCTCCTCCGACGTGTAATCCTGTTCGGCTCCGGGACGTTGCAGGATGCAGCAGTCGAAATAAGCAAACCGTATCCGGTCGAAATAAAGCGAAGATCCTCCATCTGCCCACGGATGTTCCAGATCCGTACGTATCCAGTCGATCACCGGCATGAAGTTGTAACAAACCGTATGGATACCTTCTTCGCCCAGGTGTCGCAGGCTGATCTTATAATTCTCTATAAGGCGATCCCGCTCTGGTCCGGCATACTTTATCGCTTCGCTCACAGGCAGGCTCTCCACTACCGACCAACGCAATCCTGCATTTTCTATATACGTTTTCAGGTCCGCAATCGCCTCCCTGCTCCACACCTCTCCATTAGGTACATCGTGTAAAGCAGTTACAATTCCTTCCACACCGATCTGCCGGAGCATCGGCAATGTGATCTTATCCTTTTTTCCAAACCATCTCCAGGTCTTTTCCATATCCGGGTATTTCTATGATAGTATTTCTATTCAGAAGAAAGAGATTCTATCCCAAAGATAAAATGCTCTTTGTGGTAACTATATTCATTTTGCCCATTTATTTATTATCTGAGACGCAAGGTATTGCGTCTCTACAAGTGGATGTTTTCTTTTTAACGCGACGTGCTTGTAGAGACGCAATACCTTGCGTCTCAGAAAAGGCCAGAAACAGTTACGTATGCAAAAGTAGGTTTTTACCAGACTACTTGTTAACGTTATCGTACTTTCATTTAGTAAATCCGTACGGCGGACACTCAAAATTGGTAATATCAATGTGATATTCCATCATATCCTCCAGTTCGTGCACGGGCCTCTCCAGTTCATAAGGAATAGGAAGGCCACTGAATGTCTGAAAATAGAGCAGACAGGCATCCCGCCACCACACGGCATCCCGCGCCTGTATCTTCAGACGGTGCTGCACCTGACGAAAACGATCGGCATCCACAAACTGTTCTACCTGGTCCCATACTTTCTGGAAAGCACGCACCTCCTGCACACCCCGGTCGTAGCGATAACAAAGTTCGTCCCAGAGCGTACGCCCCGTGCCCAATGCATATTGCCAAGGCACATGATGAAACCATAGGATCAATTCATCCGGACACGTATCTATATTTCCATACAAGCTATGCAAGGGTTCGTGATATTGCGCCACTGCATTGCTCCCTGTAGCGCTCCGGTCAAAACCCAGCCCTTCTCTATCCGCACGGTGATAGTACCGTGGCAACCAATCGGGACGTGCACCCGGCACATCACACCAGGGCTCCGGTCCATAGTGATGTCCGAAAGCAAACAGGTGATGCAATCCCAGCGGCATCATGTAATCTACTACCGCTTCGTGTGAATCGAGCATCACACGTGTCAGTTGCGCATGCAGCAAAACAGCCCGATCATTCTCCGCTTTCGTCTCTCCTGCATCGAAAAGAGAAAACGTCTGTGCCAACCACTCGTCAGCAATCTGCTGCGAGGTCAGTGTATGATTCCAGGCCAGCCGGCCAAAAGCATACCAGTTGGCCTGTGCAAAGATATGTCCGCACCAGTTGGTATCATCCCCTGTATTAGCTACTCCGGCAAGGGCAGTGATAGACTGACGATAGACAGAACCATCCGTCACTCGTGCCACCGTAGAGCCTTTGCCCTGCTGATAGGTATCGCTATCCAGGCACTCCTTCCACATAGGAGCCAGGAAACAGAGATGATTGCTGAATCCGGTATATTCCTGCGTGATCTGCAACTCAGCCATCACAGGAGTTTGCTTCATCGCTCCGAAAAGCGGACTGAACGGTTCGCGTGGCTGAAAATCCACCGGACCGTTTTTCACCTGTATGATCACATTGTCCCTGAATTGTCCATCGAAAGGCATAAACTCTTGATAAGCCTGCTTGGCACGATCCCCGTCACCCGGCTCATAGACAAACGCACGCCACATGACGATCCCGTTGTAAGGCTTCAAAGCATCCGCCAGCATATTCGCTCCGTCTACATGAGTGCGTCCGAAATCATGTGGACCGGGCAATCCTTCAGAATTTGCCTTTACCAGAAAACCGCCAAAGTCGGGAATCAACTGATAGACCTCTCCCACTTTCTCTTCCCACCAGCGCTGTACTCCTGCATCCAGCGGATCGGAAGTAGGTAGTCCACCCAGCTCCGAAGGAGTAGAGAAATTAATAGCCAGATACACCTGTATACCATACGGACGGAAAATACCTGCCAGTGCCTGCACCTTCCGCAGATATTCCGTAGAGAGCATCTGCGGACTCGCATTGACATTATTCAGAACCGTAGCATTGATACCAATAGAAGCATTGGCACGGGCATACGCCCAGTAACGGGGTGAAAGCACATCCGGCAATTCGTCCCACAGCCACAACGAACGTCCGGCATATCCACGCTCAATGGTGCGATCAAGATTGTCCCAATGATTGAGGATACGGAGATCATAAGCAGGCTTCTCTGTAAAATCAATCTCTGTGAGTTCCGCACCACTCTCCTGCAAACGTAGCAAGTGATAAGCACCATACAGCAACCCTTTCTCGCCTGACGAGGTCACAATCACTGCTCCGGACTCGTCCGACGAACGCAATGTATATCCCTCTTCCCCGAGATCATCCCAGGGCGCTGTTGTCTGAATATCCAACGTAACAGTTCCTCCCTTCCAGGCAGCTTTCAGTTCAGCAACAGCGATATCCAGCATCGGAGAACCGTGATGACATACAACCTCAGCACCCTTACCGACAACATTATCAGTGCCGTAACGAAGCCACAAACGGCTACTGTCCTCTGCATTCAGAAGAAAGCAAAAACAAAAGAGACTTATATACAAAAATAATATTCGTTTCATGCCATATCGTTTTCAGTTTTATAAAATAGATTTCCTTGTAGAGACGCAATACCTTGCGTCTCAGAATTCAGAATAAATAAGTAAGCAGACAAATATATCTATTTTTCTTCACAAGGCTTCTATCTGCATATCCCAGGCAATACAACAAGAAACAAATAGATAGCAAAACAGCCACTCCATTAACACATTTATCCATATTTATCATTTTCACGAACCAACCACCAAACAAAAAAGGACCTTCCAGCAGGATTTTTGCCTCAAAAGCAACATATATCTCCCGTTTGCACAGTACTTTTGGGTGGTTTGCACCTATGTAAATAAAGTTTTGCAACCGGCAAACGGTTTGTTTGCTTACTACATTTGACTCGTTTGCCGGTTGCAAACAAAAATCTGCAACCGGCAAACAGAAAAACCGATTCTATCTCCCTTTAAAAAGGAGGTTTTTCAACTTATCAGACACTATTCTCCGGCAAGTCGCCAAGTTACATTACAACAACCACACACTTCATTTTCCACAAAACAGTCACGCTTACAACCACTCATCAAAACACAAGAAACTATTTCAGAAAAAACAGCATCAAATTGCTTTTCGGCCAATGCTCTACAATCGATTCTTTTCAGATAGTTTGTAGACCGAGTCCAAATAACGCAACCAGAGCGATCAGAAATTACAAAGTGTCAAAACTGACATTTTGTTCAATAAAGCAGACTAATCGGAGGCTGTATGCATCCAGATAAAAAAGAGGCTTTTATATACATACAAAAAGAGAGGCAATCTATCAGAATGATAGTACCTCTCTTTTTCTTTTACAGCAATCTTTTATTTATACAAGATCATTGCCGATTCAGCAGACACCTGTATCTGTCCGCCTTTCGACTTAGCCAATCCTCCTTCACTGATTTTTCCGTCTTTGCAGACAACCGTATAATCTCCTTGAGGAATCTCCAGAGAAAGCGGAGTACTGTTAGAGTTAAATGCTACAATGATTTCCTGCCATGCATCTCCGTTCGCATGATCCTTCAACCGGAAAGCAATCAGGTTGTCCGTATTCACCGGAAGGAACTCCAGATGCTTACGTACCAGTTCGGCATCTCCCATGCGGAAAGCAGGGTGCGCTTTGCGCAAAGCGATCAGTGCTCTGTAGTAGTCGTATACATCTTTATTGGTCTTCTTCAACGTCCAGTCGATTGCATTGATCGTATCCGGGCTCTTGTAACTGTTGTGTACTCCCTGCTTATCACGCATCACCTCTTCACCCGCATAGATAAAAGGTACTCCCTGTGAAGTAAAGACCATGGTCTGAGCCAGTTTATTGAGGCCTACCAACTGCTCCGGTGTCAAACCCGGAATGCTGCTACGCAATCTGTCTACCAGACACATATCATCGTGACAAGAGACATAGCTGATCATCTGAGACGGCTGAACCGCCCAACAGGTATCGCTATAATTCACTGCTTCACAATCTACCTGCGGATGATACACAGCTCCCACAATACCAAACTTCAGGCTCCCTTCCTCACCGGGCAATCCGGCAAGGAAAGCTCCTTGCTTGTCGTCACTGAAAGGCCCGCGCATTGCGTCACGGAATTCATCCGAGAAAGCAGCAACACCCGGCATCTGATAGATATTCTCTTTCATGGCCAGCTTACCGGCAGGATATTGAGGAGCTTCGGCAGCCCATCCTTCTCCGTAGATATAAATGGTAGGATCTATTTCGTCTACCGCTTTGCGGATCTCGTTCATGGTCTCTATATCGTGAATGCCCATCAGGTCGAAACGGAAACCATCGAGGTGGTATTCATTCACCCAGTACAGTACAGACTCGACCATATACTTCCGCATCATCGCACGATCACTGGCTGTCTCGTTGCCACACCCCGAACCATTGGCCAACGAACCGTCTCCGCGTTGACGATAGAAATATCCGGGAACCGTACGTTCAAACGCACTGTCCTCCGTATTGAATGTATGGTTGTACACCACATCCAGCACTACCCGGATACCTGCTTTGTGCAACGCCTGTACCATCTCTTTAAACTCCCGGATACGCACTGACGGATCGTAAGGATTTGTAGCATACGAACCATCAGGCACATTGTAGTTCACCGGATCATAGCCCCAGTTGTATTGATTATCCTCCAGTCTGGTCTCATCCACAGAAGCATAGTCGTAGGAAGGCAACAGGTGTACATGTGTCACACCCAGTTCTACCAGATGATCGATACCGGTCTTCAGACCGTCCGGACTTCTGGTTCCTGCCTCGGTAAGTGCCAGGAATTTCCCTTTGTTTTCGATACCCGAAGTAGGATGGATAGAAAGATCGCGGTGATGCATCTCATAGATAACAATGTCTGCCGGAGAATTCAGTGCAGGACGCTTGTCAGCCTCCCATCCTACCGGATCGGTTGTTTTCAGGTCCAGTACAGCCGCACGCTTTCCATTCACTCCTACGGCACGGGCATTGATACCGGGAGTCTCTCCCAGCCATTTGTCACCGATCTTCACATTAAAAGTGTAGAACTGTCCGGCCAGATCCTCCCTGACCACTGCAGACCAGGTTCCCTCTTTGGCTGGTTCCAAAGCCACCGTACGGTGCGCACTTTCTTCATGTCCGGAATTGTAGAGAAGTACCCGTACTTCATCTGCTGTAGGCGACCACAACGTGAAAGTCGTTGCCGAAGGAGTATACTCCATTTCGATCAGTTCGCCCGAACGTACCGGATACAATTCGTAAGAATCGTATGAACTCCGGGATGGCGAACAACCCAATACGGTCAACGTAGTAGCACCCATTACAGCGAGGTAATTTAGTTTCATCATATCTTTATTTTTAAATGTACTCATTATTTGTATTGCAATACCATAAGAACCCTCAAAAATCATTAAACCAAAGATTTACTTCACTTTATTGGGATTCTTCGCTATAAAATCTTTCCAACTGCTATAGCCTTTCTCCGCTACAGGACGCCCCATTTGCAGAAAATGACAATAGGCAGCAGCCAGTCCGTCGGTTGCATCCATAAATACCGGCAGTTCTTCTTTTGGAAACTTCAGCATGCGTTGCAGCATATCGGCCACCTGCTCTTTGGAGGCCTGACCATTTCCGGTAATTGCCATCTTTATTTTCAGAGGAGCATATTCGGTAATAGGAATGTCCCTGCTCAGCGCGGCAGCCATGGCCACTCCCTGTGCCCGCCCGAGTTTGAGCATAGACTGAACGTTCTTACCGAAGAAAGGGGCTTCGATAGCCAGTTCATCAGGCAGGTAACTCTCGATAATCCCCAATACACGTTCATGTATATGCCTGAGTTTGAGATAATGATTGCCAAACTTGCGCAGGTCGATCACCCCCATAGCGATCATCTCCGGTCTGGTGCCTACAATACGCAGCACTCCATATCCCATGATGGTAGTACCCGGGTCAATTCCCAGAATGATCTTCTCTTTGACAGGCTGTATCATTCAACCACCTCCATCAGGGTTGGGAAACCCACCACTTTGTCTTTGAACACACCTTCCATCTCTTCCTGCAATTTTACTCCCTGTCCCACGTGCCAGCGATGCAATGTAGCCGAGTCGTCTACTTCCCATTGAAGTGCGTAAGAGATACCTCCATCCTCTCTGTGGCTCAGTACACGAGCCAGGCGGGGAGACCGCAACAGTCCCTGTTTTTCCACCTCAGGTATATAGCATTCGCGCATCCAGATCAGAAAAGTCCGGTCCAGTTCTTCCTCCACATGAAACGTTGTATTGTATATCAGCATTACTTTTTACTATTTATTTTCGCAAACATAACAAATATTTCAGAATAATGCATTATATTTGCACCGTCAAAACGGAAGGTTTCCCGCAAACGTTACCGATCTGACACAGATTTCCTGGGGGATTAGCTCATCTGGCTAGAGCGTAACACTGGCAGTGTTAAGGTGATCGGTTCGAGTCCGATATTCTCCACAAAATAAATAATCCTCGCATTTAGAAAATGTGGGGATTTATTTATTACCTTCAACTTTATTTATTATACCCATTACAATAATATTATCCGCATAAACCTGCCATTGTTTTATATTGCCATCTTTAACTATTGCTGTCCATGCGGCAGGAATTCTCCAATAATTACTATCTTCATTATTCTTTAGATTCTTATATGTTCCGCTTGCATATCCAAGTATACAAATTAGACTACCTTTTTGAAGAATTTCATTAACTTCAATTTTATAATCGGGAAACATTGCAAAGTAATCTATCCATGACTGCTTCATATTTTCCTTACTTATAACTCTATTGTCATGAGCATCTACAAACAAATGGTCTTTGCTCATAAGCATATACAATTCTTCAATATCAGCAGTATTGATAGCTTTTACATAGTCTAAGACAATATCTTTTTCAGTCTTCATGAATTATAGTATTAGTTTTCATAAAACTAATAATTTTCTTCCAATCCTCACAAAAAGAGTTCGATATTTTGGTGATGTGCTCCACTAACAATAATCCCTGCATTATACAATGCAGGGATTATTGTTTATTAGCGACATACAAAAGTCCATTTTTCAGGTATAATTACTCCGGATTCTTTTTAAGGCAGACAGGATTTTTCTATATTTGCATACTATATACTATAGAAGATGCCCCTACATAGAAATCAAACAAGTTTGTTTCTATGCCCTCGGCCTTCAATAATTTGCAATTTAATCTCATACAAAGACAATCCTACATGAATGCATTGGATCACTTACCTGAGGAAAGCCAGAACGACCTGGAGCTGATTTCTCGATTGATCTTAGAATTTTTACCGGATAAATGTGAAATGATCATATTGTATGGTAGTTATGCTACCGGCAATCAGGTTGTTTACGATCAACGGGAAGAGTATGGTATGCCTACTTATTTCATAAGTGATTATGATATTCTGATTGTCACTACTACCCATTTCAGTAAAGATATCATCGGTAATATATTCAAAAAGATAATAAACCGATATTACGAAGAAAAAGGAATAGAAAACATACGATTTGTCCCTACCATACAATTTATATCGGAAAGTATTAAAAACCTCAATAAGGCTATAGATAAGCAAAGATATTTTTATTACGATATCAAAAAGCAAGGCGTCGTACTCTACGACAGTGGAAACTTCCAACTGGCTCCTTTAAGAAAACTGAATATGTTTGAGATCAAAGAGATGGCCGAAGAATATTTTAAGAAGAAATTCCCGGTTGGTCAGGAGTTTATCAATCTGGCCCGTGACTCGTACAACAGAGAAAACTACCTGATCTCTTCTTTCAATCTCCATCAGGCTTGTGAGAACTTTTACCGTACGGTGTTGCTCACATTTACACTTTATACGGAAAAAGGCCATGACCTGGAAAGCCTTTCGACAAAAGTGAAAAAACATTCTCTCGAATTTGCCAGGGCTTTTCCCAGAGATACCCAGAGAGAGCAGGAACTGTTTCAGTTACTGGTGAAGGCTTATGTACAGGCACGCTACAACCCCAATTTCATCGTAACTAAAGAAGATATTGATATTCTGCTTCCCAAAGTCGAACTGATAAGAGACATAACGGAGGATGTCTGTAAACAGCAATTGCTGTTTTTTGAGAAAGAGGCTCACAAGGAGAAGGAAAACCTTTCTACAGATCCGGAACCATAAATACAGAATTTTGCTTTCACCTTCTTTCCGGTTTTCTCTCTCACATCTTTTATCCTATTATAGAAAAGATATTTCTTCCAGAAATTCCTCATAAGAAGTTTTTCTCTGAATATCTGTCTTAAGACTCATCTTTCATTCTCATAGATCCCGTCAGGTATGAACCTCAAAAGACAAATTGAAGAGATCATCCATGATCCGATTTCAGACACCTTCCTTTCCACAGGCAGGATAAGCACTGCCTCCGGAAAAAGCTATTTCCTCAAAACAGGAGCAGAAAGTACAACCTATGCCTGTGAAGCTCATTCCCTGAACGAGATAGCACAGGCAACAGTTATCAGGACTCCGCAGGTGATTGCTGTCGGAAAGAATTTCCTGATCACGGAGTATATCGAAAACGGATACGGTGACAAAAGCTTTTTTCGCAACCTGGGTATACGTCTGGCTGCATTGCATCGGACAACTACTGATCAATATGGCTTCTACGAAGACAATTACATCGGTGCCAACCCGCAGCCCAACCTCCCTACCGGGGAGGAAAGAACCCACTGGCCTGCTTTCTACTTCAATAAACGTCTGCTCTTTCAATACCGTCTTGCCGAGAGAAATGGCTATGTCACTTCCGAATTGCAAAGTGGCTTCCACTTTCTGGAAAAGCATATAGAAGAGATACTGGCCAATAGCAACGAACCTCCTACTCTCCTGCACGGTGACCTATGGGGAGGGAATTTTCTATGTGACAACCAGGGTGAACCGGTACTGATCGACCCTGCCGCATATTATGGCCACCGGGAAGCAGATCTGGCCATGACCCGACTGTTCGGAGGATTCTCTCCGGCTTTCTATGAAGCCTATCAGGAGGCTTATCCTTTACAGCCGGGCTGGGAATACCGGGAGAATATCTACAAACTATACCATATACTCAATCATCTCAATCTGTTCGGACGTGGATATCTGTCAGATGCAGAATCTCTGATGAACTATTACAGAATTCAGACAAATGCCGGATAAATTGTTCTTAGCATAAAAGTATCAAAAAGGAAGAAAGTGTTTATTCCTCATCTATCTGCAGCATTTGCCAGTTTCCCTGTTTATCTCTCCTGTAAAAAGTACCGGCAGGTGCGTGCAGAAGTGGTACAATATCCGGAGAGCAATTGCATATCTGATTCAGGTGACACACTCCATAGTTGCCATTGTCGCTGAGATATTCATCACTTTCCTCTCCGGTATAGAACATCCAGCCACTGTCTCCTTCATCCTCGGGTTCTGTACGCTCCATATAACCAACGGGCTGTCCTTCTACGAAAATTTGTCTGGTAGCTATACAGACAATACCTTCGTTCCAGTTGGTCAGCCAGTCGTCTCCCACCGGGATAGCAGTACTTTCGGTGGGTACTTCCACATCGGCTTTTGCACGGTTTACATCCACTACTAAAGCTTCATCGGGCAATGCCTCTATCAGCGCTTCTGCACCCAGAGCCTGTTTGTATGCCACCTCCTCTTCATAAAGAGGGATCATCTGATAGAAGTTTACCTCCTCACCATCAGGTAGTGTACAACAGAAAGAATCTTCTCCGAAAGAGACCGGACAGATCAGTAGTATGGTGTTGAGCTCTGTATTATCGGCCAGAGGTTCTCCGGCAGGCACTGTATGTCCCCACCCGAGCCAGGTATCGTGTTCAATCGGGAGTCGGGCCATGATCTTGAGCCAGCGTAAGGGCCAGTACCAACGTTCGTCCGAATTCTGTAAATCCCAATCAGGTGGCAGACAGATCATCATTTCGGCACGCTTCAGCTGATATTCATCCAGATCCGCAGGTACATTCATAAGGTGTGCTCCCATCCCCATAGTCACCAATGTATAATAGTTTCTCTCCGGGGTTGGATCGATAATAGCAATATCCACATGAATATCAGGCGAAACGATTTCATGGAAGACATTGGCATACGGTCCGAAATAGTTCTCAATGTGTTTTTCTACAGCGTCTATCTGCTCTTCTGTATAGAGTTCGGGAGAATACGATTCTTCTTGTTGGTTGCTCATGATCTTGTATTTTAGAAGTTAATTACAAATGGATATGCAAATATAGAAAATAGCCCGGGAGGGACATAATATCCATACGGTGTTTTTTAGTAGTATGAGTATTTACTATCTGCTCTTCATCAAACAGCTTTACGGGATAAGGGCAATAAGGAAAAGCCAACTTTGTGACCATACACAAAAACAAATGCCGGAAACAGTCTCAGGACTACTTTCCGGCATTTATTTATCTAAAAAGATAACTATATATTTCAGATCAGACTTTTATATTTATGAGAACAGATTTTCAGAAGCGGTTCCTGCAAAAAGAGCAGCATCACTGAAAAAGTCACTTTTTTCTCTGTACTCCTCGTTATCTGCATATATATACACCACACTTCCGTCTCTGATCGCATCGATCACAGGTTTGGATATCTGCGGCGGTAAAGCCGGACAACCCAGGCTACGCCCCAATCTACCTGCAGTCTTGATACGGGCAGGATCGGCATATTTAGAGCTGTGAAACACAACTGCACGCTCACGTACCTTATCGTTGATCCCTCTTTCCAGACCATCTATACGCAACGAATATCCGTATTTACCGTGATAGGTCTCATTGGTCAGAAAAAAGCCCTGAGAACTCTTGTATGAATTCACCTGATTGGAGAAAGAGGTCGCATAGTTCACTCCACTGTTGCGTCCGTGCAACACATGGGTCTTATACAGAAGCTCTTTCTGCTCCATATCGATCACATACATACGCTCTTCATTCAAAGGCAGACTGAAATCAATAATGGTCAGTACATCTTTTTTCTTATCCTCGATTTGTTCAAATCCTGCAACGGCCTCTTCAAAAGCCTGATAATTAACAACTTCAGCAAGTCCTATTTCTTCGTACAGTTCTTCCGGATTCAACGGTGCTTCCTGCACTTCTTCCATAAGTACCTGCTCTTCCCATACATTCTCTACCAGGAGGTCTAATTCTTTATTACACGATACAAATGTTACCCCAAATACCCCCATCATTACAAACAGATTCAATAGTTTTCGCATATCAATAATTTAGGTTTAGTATAAATCTATCTTTTTGGCTAAAACAGAAATAGTGAAAGCCGGATGCAGTGAGAATTTATTCCCGGTTTGCTGAGGCACTCCCTATTTTTGTATTACAAATATACGAAAAGCTATCGACCTAATCTACTCTATTACAATTATTAAACTTTCATTAACGAACAATCTATCATACACGAACTTCGCATGAGAGGTAGCATTCCGGACACACATATGGGACCGCGGAGTGGTACCGAGGGTGTTGCTGAACTCAATAATCGAGGTTCTGGGGTAATTGACCGGGACACCATGCACATATCCTCCGTTGGAGAATCTACTGGCATAGGGTGCAAAGCCTGTAATATCATTCGTACCATCTTTGAGGTAGTACATTTTATCCTTTTTTTCCTGTACGACGAAGATTCCCAGTGGGGTTTCTTTCTGATAAGGAGGCTTCTCCAGGCCTGTCGTAGCGGGGTTCATACTGCGTATCAGCCACTTACCCTCACTCCACTCCAGCACCGTGATATTCTGATTCTTCCGGTCTACCACGGCCAGCCAGTCAAATTCTCTGGTATTTACAGATTTAACATACTTTTCAGGAACCATCCACTGGCCGGAAAAAGAAGCTACTTCTATTTTTAACATCCCTGTACTATCGGATTTGCTCAGGATCCGGACCAGTGCTCCGTCTGTTCCATAGCGTTCGGGGGTAGCCGGATCGTCTGGTGTATATAAAGGTATACCCTGGTGCCGGTCCACCCCATAGCTGTCTTCCCTGCCCTGGTCCGTAGGGTCTTCTACCAGAGGAGGCCTGCCATGTTCATTGCCCCTGTTCTCTATATACCCCCACTGAGCTGACTCCTGATTGATATTCTCTACCTGTGCCAGATATACCTTTATCTTCTCCCATTGAAACTCACGGGTAGTATCCTTATAGGGATACGTATCGGCCAGTGTATGCTGATCATAGAGCAAAGCCTTCTCCAATACCACATCTTCCGGCCTTTTATCAGCTTTTACGACCGTTTTTTCCGTTTCAACGGTCATTTCCTGAATAAGATTGTCTTTCACTGTTTTCCCCTGACAGGCCAGACCTACCAGAAAACAGGAAAGAAAGCCTCCTGAAACAATTATATTCCTCATATCTCATTTATTTGTTCAGAAATGAAAACACCATTGCGGGCAGGATGGTTTTAAAACGCATAAAAGAGACAATGTATTTGAATAAAAGCAAAGGCCACCC
>DALZBD010000002.1:0-32502 GCA_031977515.1 Bacteroides sp.
GATTCAATATGGATATTTTCCGGGCATTCACCCGCGGATATCTGCACTCGGCCCATGCTTTTCTCACACCGGTGGAAACCGACCATCTTCCCTATGCGGCAGCCCTGTTTCCATATATGCAATGTGTCCGTTTCCTGACCGATTATATCAAGGGGGATACGTATTATAAGATCGCTTATCCCGATCACAATCTGGTGCGTACCCGTGCACAGTTCAAATTGTGGAAGAGTGCGGCAGCTCTACAATCCGAAATGCAGACATTTATAGAGGAATGTCTGGCTCAGGAGCTATAAGATGTAGAGAAAAGGAAGAAAAGAGGGGGCGCTATGTTCTGAACAGATTCATTGAAACCTATATATCAGCATGAAAGACTTTACAATCAAAAAACTATCTATGTCTTCGTTGACAGCCGCTGAAGTGCCTGCGTTGCTGGACCAGCAGCAGATCCCTTTTCAGGTACTCAATTGTGTCAACTGGGAAGAATTTCCCTATCGTCCGCAGGTACGTTTCCGTCTGGTACATACCGGGAAAGCTTTTCTGTTGAATTTCCGGGTGCGCGAGGAGACCATACGTGCCCGTTACGGAGAAGACAACGGAGATATGTGGAAAGACTCTTGTGTGGAATTTTTCCTGAGTCCTGCAGGCGACGGCGTATATTACAACCTGGAATGTAACTGTGCAGGTACTATCCTGATCGGTGCTGGCAGCACCCGACAGGGACGTATGCGTGCCGGGAAACAGATAACCAGTCTTGTTGATCGTTGGAGTAGCCTGGGGCGGGAACCCTTTGAAGAGCGTCCGGATACCGATGGGTGGGACGTGGCATTGGTAATTCCTGTAGAAGCTTTCTTCCAGCATCGCATTCGTTCGCTGAACGGCCGGGAAATACGTGCCAATTTCTACAAATGCGGTGATGAACTCACGACCCCTCACTTTATTTCCTGGAATCCGATCCATACTCCAAAACCGGACTTTCACCGACCCGAGTTTTTCGGGAAGCTGGAACTGGAATAAAGGTATTTACGATTGGACTATTTACGATTTACGATTGAAATTACATGATTATATTTCCGAAAGTAAAATACATTCATAGAGTTACTTCAATCATAAATGGTAAATAATCCAATCGTAAATTATCTGATTATTCCTTTCTCAGAATGTCGGATAAAGTCGATGATATGGCGTATTTCTTCACTCATCGGTATCTGTTGTTCGATCTTCAGCAGAGCATCGTGCATGCTGTTGTTGCTGCAATAGATCAGTCGGTAGGCTCTGGCGATATGACGGATAGTAGATTCCGGAATATTTTTATGCGAGAGTAACACTGCATTCACATTGTAATAGGTGGCCGGATTTTTCCCTACGATCACATAAGGAGGTACATCTTTGTAGATCAGACTACCGCTTTGGATCAGTGACCAGCTACCGATGTGGCATCCGGGATGTATGATAACTCCTCCGCTGGAGATGACATGTTCGTCGATGATACTGTCGCCCGCGATCTTGGTACCGTAGCCGATGACACAATGATCGGCCAGCTGTACGTCATGCGACACATGTGCCCCTTCCATCAGGAAGTTGTGGCTACCGATGCGGGTAATACCCTCCTTGAAAGTGGCCCGGTTGACTACTACATGCTCCCGGATGGTGTTGTGATCACCGATCACCAGTGCCGTATCGTCGCCGGTATAGTTGAAATCCTGTGGTACTGCTCCCAGTACTGCCCCCTGATAGATCTTGTTGTGATCTCCCAGGCGGGTACCTTTCAGAATACTGGCATAAGGCATTACGGTGCAATGGGCACCGATCTCCACTCCCTCTTCGATATAGGCAAACGGAGAGATAATGGTGTTTTCACCAATCTTTGCCTGCGGATCTATGTGTGCTAACGGACTAAACATAAAAGTATTTACGATTTGACAATTTACGATTTACGATTGAAATTACATTTTTAAATAGGAGAACATACGGATATTTACGCCTGGATCATTTATGATTTATGATTAAGACAACTCTATAATGGAATTCCCTTTCAGCGATAGTAGATGTAACTTCAATCGTAAATCGTAAATTGTCAAATCGTAAATTTAATTTCTTCCTCCTCCCAGGGCCTGGTACAGGTTGACTACAGCCTGCATACGATCGAACCAGTCGGATACCTCCGAAAGCTGCGCATTCAGCAGAGCCTGCTGTGCGGTAAGTACTTCCAGGTAGGTGGAACTGCCCAAACGTAGCAGCAGTTGCGTATATTCCACACTCTTCTCCAGAGAGGTGATCTGCAATTGCCGGGAGATCACCTTTTCATGATTGGCATGGTATTGATATAGCGCATTGCTCACCTCGCTACCTGCATTCAGAAGAGTTTGTTCGAAGGCCAGGCGGGCCTCTTCCTGCCGGGCGCGCGAGATTTTCAGATTGGCACGCAGCGTACCTTTGTTGAAGATCGGTTGCGTGAGGGAAGCCATTGCCGAAGCGATAAACTTGCTGGGGTTGACTACCGTGCTGCCGGCACTGTTGGTCCATCCCGCACTTCCGCTCAGGGTGAGTTGCGGATAGAAGGCTGCACGGGCCTGGTTGGTGGTATAGAAAGCCTGCGCCAGTGCCATTTCTGCCGAACGCACGTCGGGACGATTGGCCAATAATTGTACGGGGATGCCTGTCGAGAAATGTTCGGGCAGTTCCTGCTCCTCACGGGTGGTTCGCGGGATCTGTTGAGGGGGTTGAGCCAACAACAGAGACAAGGCATTCTCCGTCTCCCGGATACTCTGCCGGAGTTTGGGTAGCGTAGCCTCCACCGTATAGAGATTGGCTTCGCTCTGTACCACAGCCGCTTCGTTCACCATAGCCGCTCTTTTCATGATGCGGGTTGTCTCCACATTTCGTCGCCACAGCACAACTGTATTCTCGGTGATGGTGAGTTGTCGGTCCAGCATCAACAATGTATAATAGGTATTTGCAATAGAGGCGATCAGCTGGGTGCGTACCGCCTGCTGGTAGGCCCCACTTTGTATCAGGGCAGCCTGCGCACTGCGGCTGGCATTGCGCAGACGACCAAACAGATCGACCTCCCAACTGGCCACAATTGGTAGTTGATAGGTCTTTACAGTCTTTTTGGTATCGTAATTGCTGATGCTTACTTCCGGTGACAGAGACAGCGAAGGATAATAAGCCAGGCGTGCGGAAAGCAGCAACGCTTCTGCCTCCTCTATCTGCAACAAAGCAGTCAGCAGGTCGGTGTTGCGTTGCAATCCCTGTTCAATCAGGTGTTGCAGGATCGGATCGGTAAACACTTCCTGCCACGGCAGGTTGCCGATCGGGAAGGTATCCGATACCAGCGTATCGCTGGCCGACAGGGTATCGCGGTAAAGCCCCGAGACAGGTAGTCCGTCCGGACGTTCGTAGGGGCGGTAGAGTCCGCAACTCCAGAAAAATCCGGCACAGAAAATGATATATATAACGACTTTTCTCATTATCGCAGTTTATTTATGGGTATATTGTTCAATCTCCGGTTGAGCCGCACTGTTGTCCGTATCCACCGTTTCCATCGGTTTTACTTTCTCCTGAAGGTATTCGAAAACCACGAAAAGACCCGGTACGATGAATATCTGACAGAGCATTCCGATGAGCATACCTCCCACAGAGGCAGCCCCCAGTGTCGAGTTGCCATTGGCACCTACTCCGCTGGCAAACATCAGGGGCAGAAGCCCGATCACCAGTGCCAGAGAGGTCATCAGGATCGGTCGCAGACGGGCCGAAGCCCCGAGGATAGCCGACCAGGCAATGCCCATTCCCGTACGCCTGCGATCCAGTGCAAATTCTGTGATCAGGATCGCATTTTTGGCCAGCAGCCCCATCAGCATGATCAGCGCGATCTGCATGTAGATGTTGTTGTCATGTCCCATGATCTTGGCGAAAATAAAACTGCCCATCAATCCGAAAGGAATAGACAGGATCACCGTCAAAGGGAGGATGTAGCTTTCATATTGCGCACTCAACAGCAGGTATACAAAGATGAGACAGAGGGCAAAGACCAGCAGTGTGGTGTTGCTGCCGCTCGATTGCTCTTCCCGCGTCATTCCCGAGAATTCGTAGCTGTAGCCCGTAGGCAGCGTCTGTGCCGCTACCTCTTCTACTGCTTTGATCCCTGTTCCCGAACTGATCCCTGCACTGAGGGTACCGTTTACTGTAATGGAGGTGAAAAGGTTGAACCGCGTAATATTGTCCGGTCCGTATACTTTCCGGAGCGATACAAATTGCGTGATCGGCGCCATCTCGTTGGCACTGTTGCGCACTTTGACACCGTTCAGACTTTCCGGGTTGAGACGCGCATCCGGTTCGGCCTGTATCATCACCCGGTAGAGTTTCCCAAACCGGTTGAAGTTGGACGCATAGATACCTCCGTAGTATCCCTGCAATGTTGCCAGTATGGCACTGGGGCTGATACCCGCCTGTTTGCACCGGGCTACATCGATCTCCACCATATATTGCGGGAAAGACGGATTGAAAGAGGTCTGTGCCATAGCGATCTCCGGACGCTGCCCCAGAGCAGCCAGGAAATCCTGTGCCACTTCGTAGAATCTGTCCAGGTCTCCTCCGGTACGGTCTTCGAGGTTGATCTCCAGTCCGTTGGTTACGCTATAGCCCGGGATCATGGGAGGAGCGAAGAAGAGGATGCGGGCATCCTTGATCTGGCTGGCCGCCTGCATGTAAAGACTACCCACTACAGACGTGGCATCTTCTCCTTTGCCACGGTCGCTCCAGTTTTTCAGGCGACAGATGAATGTACCGTACGAGCTTCCCTGTCCCGCCAGAAAGCTATATCCCGTGATTTCCGTCCGGCTTTCTATGGCCGGATGGGCAGCGACGAGAGAGTCGAGGCGGTTCATCACTTCCAGGGTGCGTTCCTGGGAAGTAGCCGGAGGCATATCCACCACGGCAAAGATAGTTCCCGTATCTTCATCCGGAACCAGAGCCGTAGGCGTACTCCGCATCAACAGAAACAAGATCACCAATGAGGCGAGAACCGATCCGAACGTGATCCATTTGTGACCGATCAGGAACTGTACGGCATTTTTATATTTCTCCGACATCCGGTCGTAATTCCTATTGAATGCAGCGTGAAAACGAGCGATGAAACCCCTCTTTTTCCCCTCTTCTTCCGAGTGGGGTTTCAGGAAAAGCGCGCAGAGTGCCGGACTCAATGTCAGGGCGTTGACAGCCGATATACCGATGGCAATGGCCATAGTCAGACCAAACTGCCGGTAAAACGTCCCCGATGTACCTCCAATGAAGCTTACCGGTACAAACACCGACATCATCACCAGTGTGATCGAAATGATCGGACCTGAAAGTTCGTTCATGGCATCGATCGAAGCCTCAAGGGCCGAAGTATATCCCTGATCCAGCTTGGCATGTACTCCCTCTACCACCACAATGGCGTCATCCACCACAATAGCGATGGCCAGGATCATGGCACACAGGGTAAGCAGGTTGAGACTGAATCCGATCAGGTAAAGTACAAAGAAGGTACCGATCAGTGCCACCGGGATAGCGATGGCTGGGATAAGGGTGGAGCGGAAATCCTGCAGGAAGATATATACCACTAAGAACACCAATACAAAAGCCTCCAACAGCGTCTTGATCACCTCCCGGATGGAAGCCGAAAGGAAGTCATTCGTATTGAGCAGCACGGCGATCTCCAGTCCCTCCGGGAGTTGGCTGCGTACCTCGTCGAGCAGATCTTCGATATCGCCGATGGTCGTAGTCGCATTGGAGCCGGCCGTCTGGAAGATCATCGTTGTGACTCCCGGATAGCCATTGACCCGGTTGCTGAATCCATACGTAGAGCGTCCCAGTTCGATGTCCGCAATGTCTTTGAGACGTAGGATGTCTCCGTCTGTTCCCGCGCGTACTACCATCTCGCCAAACTCCTCTTCTGTCTCCAGCCTTCCTTTGTAGGTCAGTACATACTGGAACGTCTGATCGCCATTCTCTCCGAACTGTCCCGGAGCAGCTTCGAGGTTCTGCTCGGCCAGTACGGCAGTGATATCCGATGGAGTGACATTGTATTCAGACATGACATCCGGCCGCAGCCAGATACGCATCGAATAGTCTGCCCCCAGCACCATCGCTTCTCCCACACCGTTGACACGCTGTACCTGCGGGATGAGATTGATCTTGGCATAATTCTCCAGAAAGGTAATATCGTAATTCTCATTTTTACTGTAGAGCGAGAAAGCCATCAGCGTACTGGTCTGTCGTTTGCTGGTGATCACCCCCACGTTGACCACTTCGGTCGGGAGCAATCCCTGTGCCGCAGAGACCTGGTTCTGCACATTGATGGCCGCCAGATCCGGGTCCGTTCCCTGTTTGAAGTAGACCTGTATACTGGCGCTTCCGGTATTGGTAGCCGTGGATTTCATGTAGAGCATATTCTCCACACCATTGATCTGTTCCTCCAGCGGAGCAATCACACTGTTGAGGATGGTCTGTGCATTGGCTCCCGTATAAGAGGTACTTACCTGTACGGTAGGTGGGGCAATGTCCGGATATTGGGTAATAGGCAGAGACACCAGACCGAGGATACCCAGAATCACGATGATGATGGATATCACGGTAGAGAGTACCGGCCGGTTGATAAATCGATCGAGTTTCATACAGCTGGGGTAGTTTCTTTAGGTTTGATGGGCATACCGTTTCTGAGGGTGCTTCCCACCCCTTCGGTGACGATGGTGTCTCCCGACTTCAGGCCGGAGGTGACCACATAGTTTTTCCCGTCGTCCATCGGCAGGATCTGTATTTCAGTCTGCTTCACGGTCGAACTGTCTGTGACGAGGTAGACAAATTTCTTATCCTGCAGGTCTGTGGTTGCTTTTTGAGGCACTACGATCACTCCCCGTTCCTGATGCGGGATGAGGATGTTGCCTGTACCGCCGCTGCGCAGGATATTGCGGCTGTTGGCAAAAGTAGCCCGCATGCTTACCGATCCGGTGTTCTGGTCGATCACTCCGCTGAGTGTCTCGATCCTGCCTTTGGCCGGATACATGGAACCATCGGCCAGTTGAAGTTGTACCTGGGGCAGACGATGGAGTATTTCCCTGATTGTTCCTCCTTCCCGGGTGAGGGCAAGCAACTCTTTTTCGTTCATGGAAAAATATACATGCATCTGTGTGATGTCTGATACGGTGGTCAGCGGTGTGGTTATAGATGAACTTACCAGGCTTCCGATGCGGTAGGGGATGGTACCGATGACACCGTCCGACGGGCTGCGCACCACCGTGTAGTCCAGATTTTGCTGGGCATTCACCAGTTGTGCCTGAGCCTGTGCCAGATTGGCTATTTGTGCCTCGAGGTCGTTTTGTGCCAGTTCCATCTCACTCTCTCCGATGATGTCGTACAGGGCCAGTTCCTGTTTGTTTTGCAGGGTAAGCCGGTAGCTGGCCACATTGGCACGGGCTACCTCCACGTTGGCTTCCGCCACCTTCACTGCTGCCTCGTACTGCACAGGGTCTATCTTGAAAAGCGGCTGTCCTTTGCGCACCGTTGCCCCTTCGTCTACATAAAGTTCCACAATGAAGCCCGATACCTGCGGGCGTATCTCCACATCCTGCCTGCCACGGATATTGGCCGGGTAGGAGGTATTTAGTTCGATATTGGAAGGCTGCACCTGCATCACTGCATATTCCTGTACAGGTATGTTTTGCGGTTGGTTCTGTTTTTTGGCACATCCTGTGAGTACCAGCAAACAGAAAAAAAGGATAAGATTACTTTTCATATTTTATTTAATTTCCATGTAATTACTATAACATCTGAGAGGCTTTGTAGTTCATTTTTAACTAAATAAATCTGTAATGCTTTTTATAGAGAAAAAGAGGGATATATCTGGGAGGAGCCAGACATACCCAAGTTGTTAAATAGCTTGTAGAGACGCTGGTACTTTGCGTCTCATCTGTCAACTATAGTGCCTCAGCTACCATTTCTACGTTTTTGTGATTGTATACGGAAAATAGATGCAAGTATGTACCAGGATACGCAAAGTACCAGCGTCTCTACAAGTGGATGATCACTGTAGCGGAAACTTCATTTATATTTTTAAGTGTTGATCCGGATACTTTCTCGCGGCTGTCCGGTGGTTTGCAGAAAACTCTCTGTAAGATATATTTTTATAAATTAGCGTAAAGAATGAAAGGAATTTCAACAGAACACTTATTTTTGCACCATGTTAAAGTGGAAAGATCATAGAACAAAGCGTTTATTCCGTCAGGGATGTGGGGCGTTGATGCTGATAGTAATGCTCTATTCGTGTGCCAGTATAGGCAGACCCGATGGCGGACCGATCGATATCACTCCTCCGGTGTTTCTGGGGAGTACACCTGTTCAGGGAGCACTCAACAACGAACGCAAACGCATTGTATTGCAGTTCGACGAATACATCAAGCTCGAAAAAGTAAATGAGAAGGTGGTGATATCTCCGCCTCAGATCAAATATCCCGAGATCAAAACCAGTGGAAAAAGAGTAGTCGTAGAACTGTTTGATACACTTAAAGACAATACCACGTATACCATTGATTTCGGAGATGCGATCGTAGATAATAACGAAAGTAATCCGCTGGGCGACTTTGCTTTTATCTTTTCTACCGGAGATGTGATCGATACATTGGTGGTATCGGGTATATTGCTCGAAGCTTCCAACCTCGAACCGATCAAAGGGATGCTGGTAGGGCTTCACTCCAACCTTGCAGATTCAGCCTTTACCACTTTGCCACTTGATCGTGTAGGACGTACCGACAGTCGCGGTCGCTTTTCTATCCGTGGGATCTCACCTGGATCTTACCGGGTGTTTGGTTTGCAGGACGGCGATATGGACTTCAAATTCTCGCAGAAGAGCGAAGCCATCGCGTTTTATGATTCCATTGTCGTGCCTCGTTTCGAAGAGCGCATCCGTCAGGATACCTTGTGGAAAGATTCCATTACCATAGATACGATCATCGCCAGAGAATACACCCATTACCTGCCCGATGATCTGCTGATGAGAGCCTTTACGGAAGAGAGCTTCAACCAGTATTTTGTCAAGAGCGAACGGCTGACACCGGAGAAGTTTACCCTCTATTTCAATGCCAAAGCAGATACCCTGCCCACGCTCGAAGGGCTCAACTTTGAGGAAGAAGATGCCTTTATTATAGAGAGATCAGTGGGCAACGACACCATTACATACTGGATCAAGGATTCGCTGCTTTACAAGCAGGATACGTTAAGAGTTGCCATGAACTATTTGTATACGGATACGTTACTTACACTGGTTCCCCGTACCGATACCCTTGATCTGTACGTGCGTCGTACACGAGGTGGTGGAGGAGAAGCACAAACCTCTTCCTCCCGGGGGCGCAGAGGAAAGAGAGGAGAAGCGGAAGAAGATACAGTTCCGAAGACCGAATTTATGCAGGTGACAAGCTATGCACCCGGTACTATCGATCTGTACGACTATCTTCACTTTACTTTCCCCGAACCGCTGGCGCATTACGACAGGGAGATGCTACATCTCCGCGAGAAAGTAGATACCATCTGGGTAGATGTCCCGTTTGAGTTCGAACAAGATTCACTGGAACTGAGAAGGTACAATCTCTTTTATGATTGGGAACCCGAGAAAGAATATGAGTTTGAAGCCGATTCAACGGCGTTCCATGGAATATACGGATTGTTTACCGACAGGATACATAACAACATAAAGATACGTTCACTGGACGAATACGGAGCCATATTCTTTAATCTGACGGGAATAGACACCCCGGCATTTGTGGAGTTGCTCGACGTACAGGACAAAGTAGTGCGACGCAGAACTGTGACCGATGGAAATGCCGATTTCTATTACCTGAAACCCGGACAGTACGGTGCTCGGTTGATCAGTGATACGAATAACAATGGCAAGTGGGATACCGGAAATTACGAAGAGGGAAGGCAACCCGAAGAGGTATTCTATTACCCTCAGATACTAGACTTAAAGGCTTTGTGGGAGATTGAGCAGGACTGGAATGTAAGGGCTGTGCCGCTATCCGAACAAAAGCCTTATGAAATGAAAAAACAAAAACCTGATGAAGACAACAAGAAGAATACTACCGATCGCAACAACAGGAGTAGTAACAACAACAACAACAACAACAGAAGCAGTAACAGCAGTAGTAGGCGTTAGCAAACGCTTGCTGGGGATCTTTAGTGTAAGTCTGATTCTTGTTTTTGCAGCTGCTCCCACGATGTTGCAGGCACAGTGTGCCTCTGAAAACAAAGCATTCAATGCCGGAGAAAGTCTTGAATATGATTTGCATTTCAACTGGAAACTGGTCTGGGTAAAGGCCGGCACAGCCAGTCTGAAGACGACTGCTACCACCTTCGACTCCAAATCTGCTTATAAGATTGACCTGCTTGCCAACGGGAGCAAGCGTGCCGATTTCTTCTTTAAGATGCGGGATACCATTACCAGTGTGGTGAGCCAGAGACTCGAACCTCTGTATTACCGCAAAGGAGCTGAAGAAGGCAAACGCTACAATGTAGACGAAGCATGGTATTCGTACTCCAACGGTGTGAGTCAGATCAAACAGAAACGCGTCAGCACAGACGGTTCTATCACGGAGAACACCGAGACCGACAGCCGCTGTATCCACGATATGCTCAGTATCCTCGCACAGGCACGCTCATTCAATGCGGCCGATTTCCAGGAGGGCGACCGGATCGTATTTCCCATGACCGTAGGTAAGCGGATCGAAGACCAGACATTGATCTATCGCGGCAAGCAGAATATCACAGTGGAAGACCGTAAGGTGACTTATCGCTGTCTCGTGTTCTCATTGGTAGAGTATAAAAAGAAAAAGGAAAAAGAGGTCATTACCTTTTTTATTACCGACGACGACAATCACCTGCCGGTACGTCTGGATCTGTTCCTGAATTTCGGTTCGGCCAAAGCATTCCTGAAGACAGCCGAAGGCAACCGGTACCCATTCAATTCTATTGTTAAAAAGTAAAAGGCAATTTGTCTCCTTTACGGAATACGCTGGACTCAAAAGAGGCGATCAGTTCACCCTTTTGGTTGCTGACCTCTACCCGGTAGTAGGCCGTGCTGCGACCGATGTATTTCTCCTCTGCCTCGGCATAGAGGATATCACCTGTCTGTGCCGGACGGAAAAAGGTGATCGTGGAGGAGAGTGAGAAGGCCAGAGTGCCGTGCGAATTGGCGGCGGCAGCCAGTGCCAGATCGGCCAGTGTGAAGATGGCTCCCCCCTGCGCACGCATACCGGCATTGAGATGTTCCGGTTTTACTTCCATTTTAGCTTTGCTATATCCCTCCCTTATCTCTATCAGTTCGATACCCGTTGATGCTGCGAAGCGGTCTTGCTTGAAAAAATCGTATGGACTCATGCGGTTGATGTGTAATTATTGTACAAATGTACCAAAATTGTTATTTATTCGGATAATTTGAGACGTTGTCTTTCCTTTGCATACCTTATTTTTGTAAGCGAAACAGTTGAAAGTCTGTTTACATTTTGCTTGTTCCTTTATTCAGACGCAAATATGTGTCTCTACGTTTGTGGAAAATGTAAATAGGCTTCAAAAGACACATTAATCAAATAATCGATATGATGAAAACTCTATCAGGCGCATTCGTCATTCTGCTTCTGGCCGCGGGATGCGCAGGCAACAAAAGCGACACAGCTTTTATCCGCGACAACGTCCGGCATGCAGTGGCTCACCACACCCGTCAGACAGACCTTATAGAAGCTTCCGGTACCATCCTCAACCCCCGAACCATTGAGGCAGACGGCAGCATTGTCTATATTCCCATCGAAGACTGGACCAGTGGATTCTTTCCGGGAAGTATGTGGCTGACCTACGATCTTACCGGAGATGGACAATGGAAGGCGTTGGCCGAGAAATATACCGAGGCGTTGGATTCCGTGAAGTACCTCACCTGGCATCACGACGTTGGATTTATGATAGGATGCAGTTTTCTCAATGGGTACTATCGTGCGGGTAAGCACGAATATAAAGATGTGATCATACAGGCCGCTCAATCGCTTTGCAGCAGGTTTCGTCCGGCTGCCGGAGTGATTCAGTCCTGGGATGTTGACAAAGGTTGGCAGGCCGAGAGAGGATGGAAATGTCCGGTCATCATCGACAACATGATGAACCTGGAACTGCTTTTCGAAGCGTCTATCCTCTCCGGCGATCCCGCCTTCTCACGAATTGCGCTGAAACATGCCAATACCACACTGAAGCATCAGTTCCGTGACGACAACAGCAGCTACCATGTCATCGACTACGATCCCGAAACGGGAGAGGTACGTCACAAACATACTGCGCAGGGATATGCACACGAATCGGCATGGGCACGCGGACAAGCATGGGGATTGTATGGATACGTCACCTGCTACCGCTACAAAAGAGATCCTGCATACCTGCAACAGGCACAGAAGATACATGATTTTATCTTCAGCCATCCCAATCTTCCGGAAGATCTGGTTCCCTATTGGGACTACAATGTTCCTGAGATACCTGCCACTCCCCGTGATGCTTCGGCAGCAGCTTGTACAGCTTCCGCTCTGTACGAACTGCATACGTATCTGCCGGACAATGGATACAAGGAGACAGCAGACCGTATCATGAAGAGTCTGGCCTCTTCCGATTATCGGGCAAACATCGGTGAAAACGGCAATTTTATACTGATGCATTCCGTGGGAAGCATTCCTCACAATGTGGAGATCGATGTGCCACTCAACTATGCAGACTATTATTTCTTAGAAGCATTGATCCGTAAGCGAGACCTTGAAACACCATAACCATGAAACGCTTTTTTTCAATCTTACGTCGCTGTCCCCCTTTACTTCTACTCATGAGCGGCGTAAGTATATGGTCCCTGCACGGCTGTGAAGACCGTGCAGGTTCTTCTTCTCCCGCCACTCCGAATGTCATCTATGTATTCCCGAGCCAGTTTCGCAACCCTGCGATGGGGTTCTGGAGTCAGGAAGATTTCCGGGAGCAGGTACACTTCCGGGGAGATCCGGTACATACCCCCTCTCTGGATCGTTTTGCGCGTGAGTCGCTGGTACTGACCTCGGCCATGAGCAACTGTCCGCTGAGCAGTCCTCATCGGGGAATGTTGATGAGTGGTATGTATCCGCACCGCAACGGTGTGCCTCTCAATTGCAATTCCACACGACCTGTCAGTACACTGCGGACAGATATAGAATGCATCAGCGACCTGTTTGCCGGAGCAGGCTATGAGTGTGCTTATTTCGGGAAGTATCACCTTGATTTTCCAACTCCCAATGATCCGCAACATCCCAGGCACTATGTGGAAAGGCAGCAGCCTGTGCAGGATGCCTATACACCTCCCGAAAGGAGACATAGCTTTCACCACTGGTATTCTTACGGTATATACGACCATCACAAAACCCCTCACTACTGGGATACACAGGGGAAGAGGCATCAGGTGGAGGAATGGTCTCCCCTGCATGAAGCCGATCAGGTAGTCACCTTTCTGAAAAACAGGAAGAAGACGCGTGATCCCAAAAAGCCATTCTTCGTTATGGTAGGGATGAATCCGCCCCATACTCCTTACAGTTCATTGAAAGATTGTATGGAAGAGGATTATGAATGGTACAAAGGCCGTACCCCGGAGGAGTTGCTGGTGAGGCCCAACGCCGACACTTCGTTGGGTAAAGCCGCTCGCACAGGGTTTTATTTTGCTGCAGTCACCGGTGTAGACCGGGCATTCGGACAAATACTTGACGCATTGGAAGAGTTGGGACTCACAAAGAATACCATTGTCGTTTTTTCCTCCGATCACGGAGATACCATGTGCAGTCAGGGACTGGTAGAACCCAGTAATTCCCCCTACAGCGAATCCATGAACATACCTTTTCTCGTCAGGTATCCTGCGAAGCTGAAACCCCGTGTAGATCATACCTTACTCTCTACTCCAGATGTCATGCCTACACTGGCCGGGTTAGCGGGGCTCACAGACTTTTTGCCGGAGAGCGTGCAGGGAATCGATCTTTCTGCTATTTTCTACGATGAAAACGCAGATTCAATCTCTCCTGCCGGAGTATTGTACTTTCAGAACATAGATGGTGAGAAGGATGGGCATGGATTGATAAAAAGCTATATTCCCATTGCCCGCGGCTGGAAGACGCACCGCTATACTTTAGCGTTGTACATAGACCGGAAAACCCGTAAACTGGTGCGGAGCCTGCTATTCGATGATCTGAAGGATCCCTATCAGCAACACAACCTGTCGTTGTCTCAACATAAGGAAATCGTAGAAGAACTTTGCCGGCAGATGGGTCAGAAGCTCAAAGAGATAGAAGATCCCTGGTATACAGAGCGGATCCTCGGGGAGATGATCCGTTACGAATAAGAGATATCCCGGATTTAGCTGTAGAAAAACAAATCGGAAGCAGATGCGGTAGTTAATTAGGTGATAGAATAGCATGTTTTTTCCGCTTTCGGTTTCCATCCGACTCCGGTTGACAAGATGGTGTCCTGTACCAGTAGCACCATCTTATTTTTGATCCCTGTATGCTTCTCCATAGAGGGTATTACCGTATCCTAATATAGAAAACTCAGATTTTTATGGGATTAATTTGCAGAATGTTTTTAATTTTGTTGCAAATTGAATCACATGAAAGGTACTCCCCTGAGATATTTGACTATAATCGGGCTTTTGACAGTTGTATTGTTGCAATTTGTCTGGCTATATCATTCTTTTTCGATTTTCAACGAACAGATAAAAGAAAAAGGAAGTCCTTTGCTCAGGCAGGCTTTGGTCGAGAATCTGGAAGTGATAGAAAATAGATGTGATGAGGATGACGAAGTTGATATCACCATAAATATAAGCAATGAATTATTTCCCCAGGCAAAAAGTGTTTTTGCAGGTATACCTCCTGCATTATTCTATGAGGCACTGGAACCTTATAACGTATTTCTGGATCTTTCTGAACTGGATTCCATTTATAGAGTGTTGCTGAATGAAGTAAATATTCATACAAGTGTAGTGATGCAGCTTGTCAATGAGCGGGATTCTATATTGGAGAGTACTAAACCGATGTGGTCTTCTACATGGAATACCATTGCGATTGATCCACAAATTATCCGAATGGATAGTACCCTACAGGTAAGAGCATATATTATTAGCCCTTTATCGGCCGGTGCCCAGAAATTGAGCCTGTTACTCATTGCTACAGGGATCATGATGCTGTTTGTCGGATATTGTATTACCTATCAGATCCGTATCATCATCCGACAGAGCCGGATCGCTCAGGCCCGGCGCGACTTCTCTCATGCCCTGATCCACGATATGAAGACCCCGCTGACCTCCATCATGATGGGAACCCGTATCCTACGTAGCGGAAAACTGGATACACAACCCGAAAAGAAAAATAAGTATTTCGATATCCTCGAAGACGAAGCGCAGCACCTGTTAGACATTACCAACAATGTACTCAACATAGCCAAACTCGAACAGCGTAATCTGGCCATTGATCCGCATACACTACAATTGAGACCTATGCTCGAATACCTCTCCACCAAATCCAGCGCAAGAGCAGCTAAACCGGTCGAGTTTATTTTCAATCTGGGTGCGGAAACCGTGTATGCAGATGAAGAATATCTCAAAGAGGCACTCAACAACCTGATTGAGAATGCTATCAAGTATTCAAAAGAATCTGTTATCATCCGCATCAGTAGTGAAGATACGGAAGATTACACGATCCTCCGTATCTGGGACAACGGATTGGGTATCTCCCAGAAAGCCCAGCTGCGTATCTTTGAGAAGTTTGAGCGTGGCGATGCTACTGTAAGGGAGCACAAAAAGAAAGCCACAGGGTTTGGATTGGGACTGCATTATGTACAACTGATACTACAGGCGCACGGTGGATGGGTGGATATTGAAAGTATCGAAGACGAATACAGCCAGTTTACACTCTGCTTTCCGAAAGGAAATGGAGAGAAATAAACATTAGAAACAGCAGGCAACTATTAGTTTTAGCTACATACAAGATCGGCTATCCGTGACATGAGTCTGGATAGCCGATTCTTTAACTGATTGATTGAATTTATTTATTTGCTACTTGCCATTGCTGTTGCTATGTGATTGATGTCGTAGATACTCTGCTGAGTGTGCAGGGCGAGGCTCTTATTCTCTTTTCTGCTTGTTGCGTCCGACTCTACGAGGATTTCTGAACCGTTGTAGGTAAACTGTACTTTGCTCTGTAGTGCCCACTCCTGATTTTTGCTGTTCCACTGGTAAGTCTCTTTGGAGGCCATGCGGTTGTTTGCATCGTAGGTAAAGTCATATTTGAGGTGATAGTGCAATCCGTTGTCGTTCCTGTATACGAACCGGCTTGTTACCTGGTCCCCGTCCGTTACATCGTTTGTGTAATAAGGATTACCTGCTTTTACCATCAGTGTGGATGTTACCATAACTACTGCTACACATACTGCTTTGAAGAATACATTTGCTTTCATGACGTTTATTTTTTATGATTTATATTTTCTGTTGTTTTGATAGGTCAAAGATAGGGAAGGCAGAAGCGGTTTTGGGTTATCAGATGGTTATGCTTTGGTTAATGTTTGAGTGAAAGAGGAATATGGTTGTTAACCTTGAGAAGAGACAAACAAACACATTTGAGGCTACCGGTGGTCAGGGAAGGTGGTAGAGTAGATCGGATAGGGGTAGGGATGTAATTCCAATGTTAACACAACCTTAACAGAAAGTATCAGAAGGTTGCTGTTTTTTCAGGCTCTGTTCTGGTTTTACCTGTTTTTTGTTCTGTCTTTTGATTTTATTCTTTCTTTTAAAAGGTAGATGTTATCCCTCTGAAACTTATCTGCTTTGACTGGTAAAACTAAAAATGCGACCCTGAAAACCCAGAATCGCATTTTAGATTGTATTTTAAAAAGGAGCAGGAGTGAAAGCCTATTTGGTAAGCTTCCATTCGAATCCGTCTTTCGTGTCTTTTACTTCGAAGCCCAGTGCAGCCAGTTCGTCCCGTATCTTGTCGGACGTAGCCCAGTCTTTACGGGCTTTAGCCTCCATACGTTGTTGCAGGAGCATATCTACCACTTTACCGTAAGCTGCTTCCCTGTCGCCTGAGGAACTTTGCTCTTTTTTCATTCCGAGAATATCGAAAAGGAAAGTGGAGAAGAGTCTTTTCAGTTCTTCGAGGTCTGCTGCTGTGATCGTATTCTGTCCTGCGATCAGGTTGTTCACCATTTTTGCCCCTTCGAACAGGTGTGAGATCAGGATCGGAGAGTTGAGGTCGTCGTTGAGTGCCTCGTAACTCTTCTGGCGGAGTGCTGCCACATCCACATCCGATCTGTCGGCAGGAACGATCTTGTCCAGGTTGGCTACAGCTTCCATGAGGCGTTGCAGCCCTTTTTCCGAGGCTTGCAGGGCTTCGTTGCTGAAGTCTACCGTGCTGCGGTAGTGAGCCTGCAGGATAAAGAAGCGGATCGTCATGGGGCTATAAGCTTGGGTAAGCAGCTCATGGTTTCCGGTGAAAAATTCATCCAGTGTGATGAAGTTGCCCAGAGACTTGCCCATCTTGGTACCATTAATGGTGATCATGTTGTTGTGCATCCAGTATTTCACCATATCGTCTCCCTGAGAAGCTACAGACTGTGCAATCTCACATTCGTGGTGCGGGAAGATCAGGTCCATACCTCCACCGTGGATATCGAAATGGCGTCCTAAGTATTTCCGTCCCATAGCTGTACATTCGCAGTGCCATCCCGGGAAACCAAGACCCCAGGGCGAAGGCCAGCGCATGATGTGTTCCGGCTGGGCACATTTCCACAGGGCAAAATCCGAAGGATTGCGTTTCTCCTGCTGGCCGTCCAGCTCGCGGGTGGTATGGAGTACATCCTCCAGATTGCGCCCGGAGAGTTTGCCATACTGGTATTTCTTATTGTAAGTCTCCACATCGAAATAGACCGAGCCCTGGCTTTCGTAGGCATAGCCATTGTCCATGATCTCCTCTACCAGTTCGATCTGCTCGATAATGTGTCCCGACGCGTGTGGTTCGATACTGGGGGGCAATACATTCACTGCCTCCATGGCATGGCGGTAGCGGTTGAGGTAGTACTGAACGATTTCCATAGGCTCCAGCTGCTCTACACGGGCTTTCTTGGCGATTTTGTCTTCCCCTTCATCCGCATCGTGTTCGAGATGGCCTACATCGGTGATGTTGCGTACATACCGTACTTTGTAGCCCAGGTGAGTCAGGTAACGGAAAAGCAGGTCAAATGTGATAGCCGGACGGGCGTGTCCCAGGTGGCCGTCACCGTATACCGTAGGTCCGCAGACATACATACCTACATGGGGTTCATGCAGCGGAACAAACTGTTCCTTTTTTCTATGTAAAGTGTTGTAAATGCTCAATGGATGTTCCATAATGCTTGATTTTGATCGGTTTGCAACGTACAAATAAGTCGGGTGCAAAGTTACAATAAATTATTTAAGAGCCTGTCTCTGCTCATTGATTTTTAAAGAGAGAAGGCAGCCACGAATCAGGAACATACATAGAACGGGTATATAGTTCAGAAGCCTTTAGCGGAGTGTCTTTTGTCTCTACATCTCCAGCAGCTTTGCCCATTCCGCATCGGAGAGGCTGAGGAACGGATCATTGTCGGTCACAAAGGTATCGGCCAGCCGTTGTTTTTCCTCCTGTAGTTGCAGGATCTTTTCTTCGATCGTGGCTTCGGTGATGAAACGGTAGACAAATACCTGTTTGTCCTGTCCGATGCGGTGTGCCCGTGCAATGGCCTGGTTCTCTGCCGCAGGATTCCACCAGGGATCAATGATAAAGACATAGTCTGCCTCTGTGAGATTGAGACCTACTCCACCCGCTTTCAGAGAGATCAGGAAGGCGATGACCTGTTCGGAAGAAGAGAAGTGCTGTATCTCTTTCTCCCGTTCTTTGGTAGAGCCGGTGAGCATGGCATACTGCCAGTGTCGTTGGCGGAAGGCATCGGCCACTATCTCCAGATGCTTCACAAACGAGGAGAAGATCAGTACCTTATGTCCTTCGCTCTGCAGCGTCTCCACAGCAGCCAGTATCTGTTCCAGTTTTCCCGATCTGTGTTCATAGTCGGGCAATACGAGTCGAGGGTGGCAAGCCAGCTGGCGCAGCCGGGTGATGCCATTGAGCACGGTGAGCGAATGGGCGGGCTGTTCGCGTTCAGTCTCGTGCAGCAGCAGATTGCGCAGGCTGTTTTTCTCCTCTTTATATACTTCCTCCTGTGCCGAAGACATATCACAGAGAATCACCTCTTCGGTGAGTGCCGGAAGTTCGGGTGCCACCTCTTTTTTGTTCCGGCGCAGAATAAAAGGAGAGATCAGTTGTTTCAGTCGCAGCGCTTGTAACGCATTCCCCATCCGGATAGGTTGTATATAGTGGGCCTGAAAGTCCTTCTCACTACCCAACAATCCGGGCTGTATAAACCGGAACTGAGCCCACAGATCTTTCAGGGAATTCTCGATGGGTGTCCCTGTAAGTACAAGACGGTGGTTGCTTCTCAGGCTGATGGCCGAACGGAAAGTGACCGAATCGCTGTTTTTGATGTGCTGGCTCTCGTCGAGGATCACATACTCAAAACGATAGGCAGCCAGGGTCGTGATGTTGTGCCGGAGCATACCGTAGGTGGTGACAACCAATTGTTGTTTATCGAAATAACCTTTCAGGTTGTGAAGACGGAACTGATCGTTGTTGCTCAGACAGACCATGCGCAGCCCCGTGAATCGTCTGATCTCCTGCCGCCAGTTGTGCAACAGGGAGGTAGGTACTACTATTAGGGAAGCCGGTAGTGCAGGTGTATCTGTAGAGGATAAAGAACGTTGTCCGCTATCAGGAATGGATGCGGGGGAGGAGTTTTGTGTTTCTTCCCCTGTGGTAAAGAGTAAGAATTGCCCCTTTTCATCGGCTATAGAGGGTGCTTCTTTTTCTTCACCTACTGTAGGAGAAGATTCATTGACAGATGAATATCCGTATATCTGTTGCAGCAATGCCAGCGTTTGCAGCGTCTTACCCAGTCCCATATCATCAGCCAGACAGGCACCGAATCCGTTTTTATTGAGATGCAACAGCCAGGAGAACCCCGTTTGCTGATAGGGGCGCAACCGGGCTTTTAGACCCGCTGGTGTGGGCAGCTTCTCTTTTTGTGTATAGGAATGAAGTCTTTTGCGTTGGTTTTCTTCCAGCAGAGGTTCTACTATACCTACAAATGAAGAGGGAATGCGCAGGACAGACTTCTTCTCTTCGGCCTGTTCGAGCAAAGGAGGATACATGGTAAACCATTCTTCCGGGAGCAATACGATCCTGCCGTCGGGAAGGGTATATTCTCTTTGTCCGTTGAGGATATGTCGGCGGAATCGTACAAAAGGGATACGCAGGTCATCGATACATACGGTGATGCGTAGTTCAAACCAGTCACGCTCTTCGGTAAAATCCTGTTCCAACTGCATCTCTTCCAGGTGATACGAGGCTTTCTGGTGGAGGCTGATGAGTTCGAAACGACTGGCCAGTTCCTGCCTGTAATGTAGCATCCAGCCTGATATACCCGGTAGTACAGAGTTGGGAGAGAGACGAAAAAGAGTATCGCTCACCTGTTGCAAGTCGTGTCTGTTGAGCCAGTGGATCGCTCTTTGCTCGGCTGTATAGTTACGTGACAGTATACGTATCCACGGAGTGCCCTCGCTCTCTTCCAGCCAGACCTCTTTCTCTCCCGGTTGTGTGGCAGGACGATCAAACCAGTCCTCACCGTATCGGTAACGCAGGTAGAGGAGACTGTCCGTATAGATCGAATCCTCGATAGAAAGGACCGGACTGCATACCTCACGTATTTTTTTGATCTCTATCCCTTCTACATCTATCGGATGAAACCGTGCCACAGGAAGCAATATGTTGTGCAGATACTTCATCGTTTGCGTGGTCTCTACATGTATGGTATGCTTGTGAGTGAAAGGAAGTACCCGCCGGGCTTCGAGGTTATTAAATCTCCATACATTCATCCCTGCGAGCAGTATAGCAGGAGAAGAGGAGAGTACAATCACCGGCTTCTTTTCTATAAGGTCCAATTCTTCTCCCATAGAAGTCGCATACAGACGATACTGGAACGACTTTTCATCTATGCGGAACCGGAATCGGGTTTTTATATTCTCTTCGGGAATGTAATAGGCGTGATGGGGCAACAGCAGTTTACTCCCGGGTTGCTTCTGATAGAAGGGCAACTTTTCACGGCATACTATATCCATGACAGCGACCAGCTTTTCTTCGATGAAAGGGCGTATATTCTCTTTCCAGCTTTTCTCGCTAAGTTTGCGTACAAAGTCATTGTATGTCTTTTCCCGGGAAAATAGTTTCATCAGACTGCGGTCGGTATATTGGGCAGCGATGCTTACAGCTTGTTGTTCGGCGTATGTATAGGTTTGCAATTCTTCGGCACTTGCATGGAACGCCTGTTCGAGAAGCTGATATCTTCCTTCCGAAGATGGTTCAGCGGTATAGGGCTGGATCAGTACTCCCCAAATGGGATGATCCACCACAACAAATACTATATGTGAAGAGGCAGAAGTGATAGAATTACGGTTTAAAGTCTGTTTACCATTTCCCTGTAAACAGAGGCGTTATGATTTATGATCGGGTATATGTTCATACTTTGAAAACAAAAAGCACTGTCCTTTTCTGTTCCTTTATTTTTCTGAGACGTAAAGTATGACATCTCTACATGAACGATTACCATCAGCAGTATACACACTGTCTGAGTGTTTGTAGATATGTAATATCCTGCGTATTCCATGTTCTGCGTATGGAAGAACAAAAAACGAGCAAATGCCCGGTACTTTCCGGGAAGGTACGAAAAACTCTGTTCATCGGGCCAAACTCAGGCAATCTGAAACAAAGATAGAGGAATTTTAGTAATTTCGCATCATGATTTCTGAAAACAGACGTGTATTGTTGGGCATGAGTGGCGGTACCGATAGTTCGGTAGCGGCCATGCTGTTGCTGGATGCCGGGTATGAGGTGACAGGAGTGACTTTTCGTTTCTATGACGGACCCGGTTCACAGCAGGCTATAGAAGATGCGTGTGAGCTGGCAGCCCGACTTGGGATTCCTCACCTGGTCTATGATGCCCGGGAGCGTTTTCGCAGAGAAGTGATAGACTATTTCATCCGGGAATATATGTCGGGACGTACTCCTGTGCCTTGTACGCTCTGCAACAATCTGCTCAAATGGCCTTTGCTTGCCCATATTGCCGATGAAAAGGGTATATTTTATATTTCTACGGGACATTACATACGCAAGACACTCCGGAAGGGAAAGTACTACATGGCTCCTGCCGAGGATACAAACAAAGACCAGACCTTTTTTCTGTGGGGATTGCCGCAGGAGATACTTCGGCGGATGGTATTGCCCATGGGAGATATTACCAAATCCTGGGCAAGAGAGTTTGCACAGGAAAGAGGGTTTATGAAAGTAGCAACGAAGAAAGACAGTCTGGGTGTCTGTTTCTGTCCGATGGATTACCGGGGATTCCTTCGCAAAGAACTCGAAGCCGGGAGGCAGAGGATATCTATATGCTCCGATGAGGTTGTATGGAGCCTGCCTGGTAAAGGTAATTTTACAGATGAATCCGGCGAAATACTTGGACAGCACGAAGGATATCCGTTTTATACAGTGGGACAACGTCGCGGATTGATCTATCTGAATCGCGCAGTTTTTGTAAAAGAAATACGTGTAGAGAGCAATGAAGTGGTACTGGCACCTTTACAGTCTTTAGAAAAAATGGAGTTTTTCCTCAAAGAATGGCGGCTGACCGAGGAAAGTGTGGCCGATGGTAAAGAGGAATTGGTGGTGAAGATACGCTATCGCAAACAACACAATGTATGTACCGTTGCTCGGACCGATGATAATCATCTGCGGGTGTGCCTGATGGAGCCGCTAACTGCAGTTGCTTCGGGGCAGGCCGCTGCTTTTTATAAAGATGGTTTATTGATAGGAGGTGGGATCATCTGTTGATCCGGATGTTGCGGAGATCTGCTAAAGCCTTTGTCAGCTATTCAGCGTTAGCATATCTTCGATATACTCCCGGGTATTGGAAAGTCGGGGTACCTTATGCTGTCCCCCCAGCTTGCCTTTCTGCTTGAGCCAGTCGTGGAAGAGATTCTGACGTGCCACGATCACCTCCAGAGGCTGCAGGGCAATGTCTTTCCAGCGTTTAGCCTCGTAATCCGAGTTCACCTCTTTGAGGGTAGAATCCAGTGTAGAAGCAAATTTATCGAGTGAATCGGGCATCTGCGCAAATTCGATCAGCCATTGGTGACGGCATTTGGCCTCCTGATCCATAAATACCGGTGCTGCGGAGTACTCACTCACCTGTGCCCCTGTTTCCGAGCAGGCTTTAGCCAGTCCTTTCTCTGCGTTATCTACGATCAACTCTTCACCAAACGCATTGATAAAATGCTTGGTACGTCCTGTGATCACAAATTTATAGGGATCTTTCGAAGTGAATCGTACCGTATCACCGATCATGTATCTCCACAGTCCGCAGGAGGTAGAGATGACGATTGCATAATTCTTATTCAATTGTACCTCTTCAAGCGGATAGATACGCGGGTTTTCCTTATCTATATCTTCGATGGGAATGAATTCGTAGAAGACACCGTAGTCGATCATTAGCAACATAGAAGGGTCTGTCGGATCGTTTTGTGTACCGAAATAGCCTTCCGAGGCATTGTAGGTCTCCACATACTTCATGCGTGGACTGCGGATCACCTGTTCAAATTGCTCCCGGTAGGGCGTAAAACTAACTCCTCCGTGGAAGAATACTTCCAGGTTGGGCCATACCTCTTCCAGGGAATCCTTACCTGTCTTTTCCAGAATGCGTTTGATGAGTACCAGCATCCACGAGGGTACACCGGATATACTGGTGATATCGGACGAGATAGTACTGTCGGCAATGGCCTCTATTTTGCTTTCCCATTCGTCCATCAGAGCGATCTCCTTGCTGGGTACGCGGATCAGGTTGACCAGCGGGTTTACGTTTTTGATCAGGATAGCCGAAAGGTCGCCTACGCGGCGATTGGCAGCATGCAGATTGGCATCGAGGCTACCTCCCATGATCAGGCCTTTGCCTGAGAAGAAACGACTGTCGGGGTTGTTGCGGAAGTATAGAGCCGTAGCGTCTATTGCTCCTTTGTAGTGAATATCTTTCAGGGATTCGTTGCTCACCGGCAGGAATTTGCTCTTGTCGTTGGTAGTCCCGGACGATTTGGCAAACCACCGGATCTGTGAAGGCCAGAGCAGATTCTTCTCTCCTGACCAGAGGCGCTCTACGTAGGGCTTTACATCCTCATAGTTCTGGATCGGTACCCGGCTGCTGAAATCTTCGTAGTTTCGTATCGATGAATAGTCATATTTTTTCCCCCATTCCGTGTTTTTAGCTTTACGGATCAAGTGCATCAATGCCTTGTGCTGGAGTTCACCGGCATCTGTGGCATAACGGTCGATCTGTTTCAATCGTGGACTGAAAAATTTACTTATGACTCGGGTGGTATTCATTAATCGTGTACAAAAAAACGTTTCAGACTGCAAAAGTAACCTTAATAATCTTTTTTTTCTATCTTTACGAGAGAAATATTCCCTGAATTTAAAACGTTTGTTAAATGTCTAAAGTTGCAAACAGGGAGGTATTGTATGAACTTTTAATTTTTTATTTAATCTTTTGGGGAAAGGAAAGGTAGTGTATGAAGATAGGTATTCTGACTTCCGGAGGAGATTGTCCCGGTATAAATGCAACGATACGAGGTGTATGTAAGACAGCCATCCGACATTACGGAATGGAGGTGACAGGTATTCACAGCGGTTTTCAGGGGTTGCTCAATATGGATGTGGAGGAGATCACAGATAGATCGCTGACAGGACTACTCAATCTTGGAGGTACGATTCTGGGAACTTCCCGGGAAAAGCCTTTTAAGAAACAACGTACGGTGACGGAGATGGACAAACCGACACTGATCCGGCAGAATATAGAGACACTCGGACTGGATTGTCTGGTATGCATTGGTGGCAATGGTACTCAGAAAACAGCAGCCAAACTGGCGGCTATCGGGGTGAATGTGGTCTCTGTACCCAAAACGATCGACAACGATATCTGGGGTACGGATGTTTCTTTTGGTTTCGACTCAGCAGTCACCATTGCCACTGAGGCCATCGACAGACTACACTCTACGGCCAGTTCGCACAAGCGGGTGATGGTGATCGAAGTAATGGGACACAAAGCCGGTTGGATCGCCCTATATTCCGGTATGGCCGGAGGTGGTGATGTGATCCTGGTACCGGAAATACCCTATAGTATAAAGAATATCGGTGAGGTGTTGCTGAGACGCCTCAAGAAAGGAAAAAACTACTCCATCGTGGTAGTGGCCGAAGGTATTCAGACAGACGGTAATAAGAAGAGGGCTGCCGAATACATTGCCCAGGAGATAGAATATGAGACGGGTATTGAAACCCGGGAGACTGTACTCGGATATATCCAGCGGGGAGGGTCGCCGACAGCATTCGACCGCAATCTCTCTACCCGTATGGGAGGCCATGCCACGGAGCTGATCGCTACCGGACAATTCGGAAGGATGGTGACTTTGCAGGGAGATACGGTTTCTTCCTTGCCGCTTGAGGAGGTGGCCGGCAAACTGAAACTGGTGACCGAAGACCATGATCTGGTGATACAGGGACGGCGGATGGGCATCAGCTTTGGATAATTTTATCCGGATTTTACTGTTATCTTTGTCTTAGATACAAAGTGTTTGAGACGCAAAGTATTGCGTCTCTACAAGTGTATCACCTTCAACAGAAAACACCATCCATGTAGAGACGCATATTTGCGTCTCAGATACTTGCGCCTCAGATACTTGTGCCTAAAACAGGGATATAGGCAGAAAAATACAAGATAAAGAGCAGAGAAGCTCTATACTAATTTATTCGTAGAAAATCCTGATACTTAGTTGAATGATGAAAAACAAGATGAACGATCTCTCAGAGATAGCTGAGATCACCGATATAAAAGAAGAAGAATATCCGCTTTTGCTTCCTGTGTGGGAAGCATCTGTACGGGCTACACACGATTTCCTGAAAGAGGAAGACCTGTTGTATTACAAAGAATGTATCAGCCGGGAGGGTTTCTGGAAAGAGATGCATATCCGGGTGATGCGGCATAACGGGCAGATTGTGGGTTTTACGGGTACGGAAGGGGACAAACTGGAGGTCTTGTTCCTGCATCCTTCGGCACGTGGCCTGGGTTATGGCAAACGTTTATTGAAGGATGCCATAGAAAAAGACCATATTACACAGGTAGATGTGAATGAGCAGAATCAGCAGGCAGTAGGGTTTTACCTGCATTACGGATTTATCCGACAGGATCGGTCTGAACGGGATGGGATGGGAAAACCTTATCCGTTGCTTCATTTGCGACTTCCGGTCCGGAAAGATGGTGTGTCATAAGTTTCCTCTTTACCTGATAAATTTGCCTGGTTCGGTAGACCTGAAACAGATAATGAAAAGAGAATATTAATAATCAAAAAGATAGCCAGTAGTATGAAAGACTTTGATTTCCCGGCATTCAAGAAAGAATTGAAAGAGAAGACCATTGAATCATTCGTTGAATACAAACAAAAAAATGGGATAGATGATTTGTGTGGATTTGCTTTTTATACAGATGATTCTTTTATGACTTTAGCGGTGTTTATCGACACACGGAGTAAGTTAGAGGGTGATGAGGACGAAATAGAGTTTCATAGATTCACTGTAGATGAGTGGGAGGAGGGAGATTATCCCAATAAAAAGTTACATCTTTTAAACAAACTTTTAGAAGAGGCGAATGATCCGGATGATCTCTTTTATGATATAGAGTATATCTCCGGGCTATGCAATTGTTTTGTGGAAGTTATTGCAGAGATGAAAGAGGGAAACTATTTTGAAGGAGTATCCGATGATTTTATTTGGAATGTTGGTATCAGTGGATATGATAATCCTCCTTTATCAATAGATATTTTCCGTAACCTGAATACGCCTGAACTCACGGAGAAGTTCGAAAAATTCCTTATCAAGGAATATAAGACTTATCCGAGTGACGAATGGAGTTATAAAAAGGGTAAATGGGTAAGCCGATACTGATGGTGGCTACGAAAATAACTGCAATTTAATTAAAAAGCAGGTTCATTCTGTATCGGACGAGAAGATTTCTGTGTATCTTCTTCCAATATTTCAATTTCTGGATTCTCTGAAATGAGTACAATGGTTTCTTCCGGTTCCTGTAGTAGCATAAGCTCTTCAATGGGTTCTTCTGCTGATTCCTGTTCTATATCTTCGGGTTTTACTTTTGGGTTTTTCCGCAGGATCTCTTCCGTGAATTGCTGGTCCGTACGGATCTTTTTGAGCGCCATCTGAGCAGCCTGTTGCTGGGATTCTTTCTTGGAGTATCCTACTCCTGTACCGGCCGACATTCCTTCGAGCAGGATCTCTGTCTGGAACATGGGATTGCTTTCGCAATCGAGGAACTGTTCAATCAGTTCGAAAGAGACTCTTACCCGGTTTTTCTGGCTCCATTCGATCAGCTTGGATTTAAAGTTCATCTCTTTTCGGGAGAGTTGATCCAGATCAATATGTACCCCAATGATTTTCTTTTCAAGGAATTGCTGGCAACGATCGTATCCCTGATCGAGGTAAATGGCTCCGATCAGTGCTTCGAAAGCATTGCCGTACATGTAACTGTTGTGAGAAGAGGAGCGGGTGGAGTAGACAATCAGTTTGTCCAGGCCGATGTTTACCGCCAGTTTGTTGAGGGTTTCGCGTTGCACGATCTTGGAACGGGTATTGGTCAGGAACCCTTCCCGTTTGCCCGTAAAATACCTGAACACAATATCTCCGATGATTGCATCCAGTATCGCGTCTCCCAGGAACTCGAGCCGTTCGTTGTTGAGCGGACGTCCCTGTTCGGAGCGGATGTTCGAAGATTTGTGCAACAGGGCCTCTTCATACAACTGAATGTTGCGGGGAACGAAGCCCAAAATCTTGTATAAACGAAGATAAGGCTTCCTGTCCTTTCGAAACAGAAGCCTTATCTTCTCTATCTGATCACGTAACACGATGACGATTAGTCTCTATATTTCTTGAAGATAGCACAAGCGTTGTGACCGCCAAACCCGAATGTGTTTGAAAGAGCTACATTCACCTCACGCTTCTGCGCTTTGTTGAACGTAAAATTCAGGTCATAGTCAATATTCTCGTCCCTGTCTTCTTCCTCATGATTGATTGTCGGAGGTACAATGCCGTTGGCAATGGCCAGGATACTTGCGATAGCTTCTACCGCTCCGGCTGCTCCCAGAAGGTGCCCTGTCATGGATTTGGTCGAACTGATGTTCAACTTATACGCATGATCGCCGAATATATCCTTGATCGCTTTTACTTCCGAGATATCTCCTACCGGGGTTGAGGTTCCGTGTACGTTGATGTAATCCACATCTTCCGGTTTCATCTCCGCATCTTCCAATGCGTTGCGCATCACCAATCTGGCCCCCAGCCCTTCCGGATGTGAAGCCGTCAGGTGATAAGCATCACCGGACATACCCACTCCTGCTACTTCGGCGTAGATGCGGGCGCCACGTGCTTTGGCATGTTCCAGTTCTTCGAGAACCAGACAACCTCCGCCTTCTCCCATGACGAATCCGTCGCGGCTGGCACTGAAAGGGCGTGAAGCCTTTTCCGGTTCGTCGTTACGGGTAGAGAGAGCATGCATGGCATTGAAACCTCCTACTCCTGCCGCAGCAATCGCTGCTTCCGAGCCTCCGGTCACGATAGCATTTGCTTTGCCCAGACGAATCAGGTTGAAAGCATCCGCGATAGCGTTGGTAGAGGTGGCACAGGCCGAACAGGTCGCATAGTTGGGGCCGTGGAATCCATACTGGATGGAGATCTGACCGGCAGCTATGTCGGAGATCATCTTGGGGATGAAGAACGGATTGAATTTGGGGCCGTTTTCTTTGTGGAGAGCATAGTTGCTGACTTCATCTTCGAAGGTTTTGATCCCTCCGATACCGGCTCCGAAGATCACCCCGATACGGGTGCGGTCTTCCTTCTCTACGTCCAGTCCCGAATCTTCAACAGCCTGCCTGGCCACGCCCATTGCATATTGGGTGTAAAGGTCCATCTTGCGTGCCTCTTTTCGATCCAGGTATAAAGATGCATCGAAGTTTTTCACTTCACATGCAAATCGGGTTTTGAATTGTGATGCATCGAAATGAGTAATAGGCCCCGCTCCGCTAACCCCGTTGACCAGGTTTTCCCAGAATTCCGGGATCGTGTTGCCAACGGGAGTAATGGCGCCAAGGCCCGTTACTACAACTCTTTTCAATTCCATATTTACGAAATCCGAATTACTTAGCGTGTTCTTCGATATAAGATACAGCGTCTCCTACAGTACCGATCTTTTCAGCCTGATCGTCTGGGATAGAAATGCCGAACTCTTTTTCGAATTCCATGATAAGTTCTACGGTGTCAAGAGAATCCGCTCCCAGATCATTCGTGAAGCTTGCTTCATTTGTAACTTCTGATTCCTCTACGCCCAATTTGTCGACGATGATCGCTTTCACTCTTGATGCAATTTCAGACATAACTTTAATTTTTTAATTAGTAAATAGTTTTATTTCTTTAAATTTGCGGTGCAAAGGAATAAATATTTATTGTTCTGCGCAAACATTTGAGTAAATAAATGCAAGTTTTTGCACATTTTTTAGGGAATTGTGCATTAAAATGGGGGTTATGAAGAGAAATATTGCTGTTTTTGCTTCCGGATCGGGTACGAACGCCGAAAATATCATTCGTTGCTTCCGGGAAGATAACCGATTGAATGTGAGTTTGCTGATCTCCAACAAGGCGGATGCGTTTGCCTTGCAGCGTGCCCACAGGCTGGATGTTCCATGTGTCGTTCTTGAAAAAGAGGAGTGGAAGCAAGGAAAAAGCGTTTTAGCCCTTCTGCAGGACCATCGCATCGATTTTATTGTGCTTGCCGGCTTCCTGCTTCGTATTCCTGAAGCGATTTTGCATGCTTATCCTGATAAAATCATAAATATTCATCCTTCCCTGCTTCCTAAGTATGGCGGAAAGGGTATGTATGGCGATCGGGTGCACCAGGCTGTGGTGGAAGCCAGAGACAAAGAGAGCGGCATCACTATACATTATATAAATGAACACTACGACCAGGGGCAGGTGATCTTTCAGACAACCTGTCCGGTGCATCCGGAAGATTCACCGGAAGATGTGGCCTGCAAGGTACATGCGTTGGAGTATCAACACTATCCCGAAGTGATCCGCCGGATCATCTTATCCGAATAGTATAGGCCCCGGGTTCGCGGCGCAGGGGATAATGTCCGCGCAGATACTCGAAACTTTCCGGATGTTCTTTCAGTCGATCGCTGTCTGTCTGCGGGTTGTAGATCTGCACAAGGGCTTCCTCCTCTGTGGCTGCCTCTATCAGCGGCCGGGGAGGGGCAGGTGGCTGGATGCAATACTCCGCCCGGATACCGAAGAACCTGCACAAGGCATCCAGTGACATACGTGTCGCGTTGGCTTTTCCGTCTGCCGAGTAACCCGCGATGTGTGGAGTGGCCAGAAAGGCGCGTTGCAGCAATTCCCGGTTCACTTCCGGTTCTCCCTCCCATACATCCAGAATGGCTTCCGATACGTCCCCGTTTTTCAATGCCGCCAGCAGATCATCTGTAGAGACCACCTCTCCCCGCGAGGTATTAATGAGGACAGGCTTATTGGGAAGGCTGTCGAAGAATTTCCGGTCTGCCAGATGAAAAGTCGGGTAGTCTCCTCCTCTGCTCAGGGGAGTATGGAACGTGATGATGTCACTCTCTTCCCTGATCTGTTGCAGGGATACAAACCTTTCGTTCTGTTCCTGCTGTTGCCGGGGAGGGTCATTGAGCAGAACCTTCATTCCCAGCTGGCGAGCCACAGTAGCTACCCGGCTGCCTACATTCCCGACTCCCACAATGCCTATGGTAGCCTCCTGGGGTATGCGGGCTGTTTGCCGCAAAAGTATAAGTGAACTCTCTATGTATTGAGCCACAGAATCCGCGTTGCATCCGGGAGCATTGGTCCAGACAATGCCCGCCTGTCGACAATAGGCGGTATCTATATGATCGTATCCGATGGTGGCTGTTGCTATAAACCGCACGCGGCTCCCTTCGAGCAGCGAGGCGTTGCACAGGGTGCGGGTACGTACGATCAGTGCATCTGCATCGTATACCAGTGCACGGGTGAATTCTCCTCCGGGAGCATATACAACCTCATCGGCAATCTGCGGGAGTGCCTCTTTTATATAAGGTATCTTATCGTCTACAATTACTTTCATATGCCTGTCGGTTTGTATGGACCTGTACAAAGGTAACGTTTTTCCCGACCAATCGTTCTCCTGTTGGGACAATGTCATTGAGTGAAGAAATAAAAAACATACAATCGACCTTATGCCACCACCTTTTCCGGGCGTGGGGCGGTGGGATAATATATGGATGGATTGAAAAAATGTCAGCAACCTGCAAACGGTTTAGCAGGAACTGGCCTAATTTCCTCTCAAAAGGGTTGTCTGAATAAGAAATAATGCATAGTTTTGCTATTAATTAAAATACAGTACAACTCATTCAAAACTTCAACGTATGACATTCAGCGAACTTTGCAACACAATCTTTGACCGCTCCACTACTGATTATCATGTTACAGACCATGTAGATGCGGCGATGAACAATCCCTATGAACTGAAATCGATCGAATACTATCTGTATCTGAAAAATTGGATCGATGCCGTGCAATGGCATCTGGAAGATATCATCCGCGATCCGAATATAGATCCTGTTGCTGCTTTGAAGCTGAAACGCCGCATCGATAGTTCCAATCAGGATCGTACGGATCTGGTGGAACTTATCGACAGCTATTTCCTGCAGAAATACGCAGATGTGGCAGTGGCCCCGAGTGCTGTGATCAATACCGAAAGTCCTGCATGGGCTGTGGACCGCCTTTCTATCCTGATGTTGAAGATATACCACATGCAGAAAGAGACAGAGCGTACCGATACTTCCGCGGAGCATCAGGCACAATGTCAGAACAAACTTCGGATTTTGCTGGAGCAGCAGGTAGATCTCTCCTCTGCGATCGATCAGCTGCTGGAAGATATAGAAGGCGGGAAGAAGTATATGAAAGTATACAAACAGATGAAAATGTATAATGATCCGTCTTTAAATCCTGTACTGTACGCGAAAAAAGACTAAGAAACTGTTTCCATTTTCCATAAAGTAAAATCAAAACAGTTTCTGATGGCTCGTGTCCTTATCATTCGTTTTTCCGCTATTGGAGATGTTGCTATGACGATTCCAGTCATTTATTCCGTAGCTCGTGCCTACCCTCA
>DALZBD010000003.1:0-30454 GCA_031977515.1 Bacteroides sp.
GGCACTGTGGTGCCACTGGGCTGGCACTGTGATGCCACTGGGTTGGCACTACTGTGCCAACCCAGTGGCACAGCTACTTATGAAATCTGGTGTGCAGTTAATACTCCACCGGTTCGTACGGCAGGTCAAATACGTCTGCAACGGCTTTGTAGACCACTTTGCCTTCTACTACATTCAGGCCCAGTGCCAATGCCGGATCTTCCCGACAGGCATTCTGCCATCCTTTGTCTGCCAGAGCCAGTGTATAGGGAAGGGTAGCGTTGGTAAGGGCCAGTGTAGATGTATAAGGTACTGCACCGGGTATATTTGCCACTGCATAATGCACAATACCATCTACCACGTATGTAGGCTCGCTGTGGGTCGTAGGGTGAGAGGTCTCGAAGCAGCCTCCCTGGTCGATTGCCACATCTACAAGCACTGTACCCGGTTGCATCAGCTTGAGCATATCTTTTGTAATCAGATGAGGCGCCTTATCGCCAGGGATAAGTACCGAACCGATCACAAGGTCAGTGGTGGGTAATTCTGATTCTATATTGTGATGGGAAGAGTAGAGGGTCTTCACATTTTTAGGTAATGTTTCACTCAGGTAACGCAGGCGGGGCAGGGAAATATCTGTAATGATCACGTCTGCACCTAATCCTGCAGCCATAAGAGCAGCCTGTGTTCCTACCACTCCACCACCCAGGATCAATACTTTGGCTGGTTTCACACCGGGTACTCCTCCCAGTAATTTTCCTTTTCCGCCCTGTGGTTTCTCGAGGAAGCGGGCACCTTCCTGGGTGGCCATACGACCTGCTACCTCGCTCATCGGCACAAGTAGCGGGAGAGAACGATCTGTTTTTTCTACGGTTTCATACGCCAGACAGATGGCTCCGCTTTGTATCATGGCTTCTGTAAGAATGCGCTCCGAAGCAAAATGAAAGTAAGTAAACAGGAGTTGCCCTTTTCGGATCAATGGATATTCGGGTGCGATCGGCTCTTTTACTTTCACGATCATTTCCGCTCGTGCGTATACCTCTTCGATGGTGGGTAGGATCTGTGCGCCAACAGCCATATAAGCTTCATCGGCGAATCCGCTGTTGCTCCCCGCAAGGTGTTGTATATACACGGTATGACCTCTTTTAATCAGTTCTGCCACACCTGCAGGAGTCATCCCTACACGGTTCTCATTGTTTTTGATCTCTTTTGGAACTCCAATAATCATAAGGCTTTTTATTTAGGGGTTAAACATGGCGCAATATACATATTTTCTTTTTTCGTTGTCACCGCAAAGAGTGATTTTTATTTCAAAATATATGCAATTTTTCAGGAATATTTCCAATTACATCTGTCAACCCTTTAGAGACAAAGAGATTGAACTTAACGTTTGTTGCGATCGAATGGTTTTCACAGAAAGAAGCTTACATTGGTTTGTTTCGGAGAGTGGGTAGAAAATTCCTCTGTGATTCTTTTATTTGTAGGAAGAAAGGTGTAATTTTGCCTGCTATCGTCAAAATGTAAGAACATGATAAGAATCTATATTTTCCTCATACTCTCTTTGTTGGGAGTGAATATACAGGCTCAGCAGCAATCGGCAGCAGAGTTTTCACCTCCGTTTGATCATACGCTGACCCTGAGTGGTAATTTCGGGGAGATCCGTGCCAATCATTTTCATGGAGGACTGGATTTCAAGACAGACGGTGTTTCCGGCAAGAAAGTGCTGGCGTTGGCCGATGGATATATTTCCCGTATACGGGTGACGCACGGTTCGGGATATGTATTGGATGTTACTTACGACAATGGGTATTGGACCATAAACCGACACTTGTCCGGTTTTGTCTCTCCGGTTGCCGAGCGTGTCAAAGCCTTGCAATATGAACAGGAGAGCTGGGAAGTGGAGATCGTACCCGAGCCGGATGAGTACCGTGTACGGGCGGGACAACAAATCGCCTGGAGCGGGAACACCGGTTATTCCTTCGGGCCACACCTTCATCTGGATATGTTTGAGAGTGCGACTGGTGACTACATTGATCCGCTTCCGTTTTTCAAACAGCGTATCAAGGATACGAAAGCTCCTCGTGCAGATGGCTTTATGCTGTGGGCTCGTCCCGGAGAGGGAGTTGTGGAAGGAAAGCAGGCGTCGAAAACCTATCCCATGGAACATAAGAAAGAGATTGAAGCCTGGGGAATGATTGCTGCCGGGATCAAGGCTTTTGATTACATGGATGGTACAAGTAACAAATACGGAGTACATACAGCGATACTTTCTGTAGATGGGCAGGAGGTTTTCCGCAGTGTGGTGGATCGTTTCTCCCCCTACGAAAACCGCATGATAAATTCCTGGGCGTATGCGGGATATATGAAATCTTTCAAAGATCCCGGCAATACGTTGCGTATGCTGAGGCCGGCCAATGAAGACCGGGGGTGGGTGAAGATCGACGAAGAGCGTGACTACCGGTTTGAATATACCCTACAGGATGTGTATGGAAACACCTCCCGGTATGCGTTTGTAGTCCGTGGCAAACAGCAACCCATATCTCCATTGGAATACAAAGAGAAGTATTTTTTCAAATGGGATAAGGTAAACTACCTGCACGGTCCGGGAATGTCTCTGATCATTCCCCGGGGATTGTTGTATGACAATGTCGTACTAAACTACCAGCTCAGAGGTGGAGGGGAGGATGTCGCGTTTACTTATCAACTTCATGATAGGACGGTTTATCTGCACGACTATTGCAACCTGTCGATCGGTATACGGAATATGCCTGTGGCAGACAGTACGAAATATTATGTGGCTCGTGTCTATGGCAAGGGTCGCATGAGTAGTGTGGGAGGGAGGTATGAAAATGGATTCATGCATACCCGTATCCGTGAGCTTGGAACCTATACAGTGGCTGTAGATACTATACCGCCTGAGGTGACTGCCGTAGAGCCTAAGAACTGGGCGAAGAAAGGAGAGATAGCTTTCAGGGTGAAGGAGAAGGAGACGGGTATTGCTTCCTATCGGGGTACCATAGATGGCGAATTTGCCATATTCGGATTGGAGATCATGACCAACAAACTGATCTGTGTTCCTGATCCGAAACGCGTGAGGAAGGGAGAAAAGCATACCGTAGAGATTACTGTCAGCGACAGGTGTGGAAATGTCACTGTAGCCCGTGAGGCCTTTACCTGGTAGACGGATAAACAGAAAATGAAGATGTAATACCCTATTATATAAAACAAACCATGAGGATGAAACGTATTTTTCTTTGTGCTGCACTGCTGGCGGCAGCTTTTGTGAGGACAGACGCATGTACCAACCTGATCGTTGGTAAGAATGCTTCGACAGATGGTTCAACGATCGTTTCCTATTCGGCCGACTCTTACGGGTTGTTCGGGGAACTTTATCATTACCCGGCCGCTACCTATAAAAAAGGTACTTTGCTGGATGTGTATGAATGGGATACCGGAAAATACCTCGGACAGATCGAGCAGGCACGTCAGACCTATAATGTAATAGGAAACATCAATGAGTTTCAGGTGACCATTGCTGAAACTACTTTCGGAGGGCGTCCGGAACTGGTGGACTCTTTGGGGATCATAGATTACGGTAGTCTCATGTATATCGGTTTGCAACGCGCCCGCACTGCCCGTGAAGCAGTACGTATCATGACCGATCTGGTACAGCAATACGGTTATTACAGCGGAGGAGAATCGTTTACCATAGCCGATCCCAATGAGATCTGGATCATGGAGATGATTGGTAAAGGCCCCGGTGTGCGTGGTGCCGTGTGGGTGGCTGTGCGTGTACCGGACGATTGTATCTCTGCACATGCCAATCAGGCGCGTATCCATCAGTTTGATATGAACGACAAGGAGAATTGTATGTATTCTTCGGATGTGATCTCTTTCGCACGCGAAAAGGGATATTTTTCCGGAGTGAACAAAGATTTCAGTTTTGCGGCTGCTTATGCACCGTTGGACTTTGGCGGACGCCGGTATTGCGAAGCACGTGTATGGAGCTATTTCAATATGTTCACCGATCGTGGCGATGAATTTCTTCCGTATGTACAGGGAGAGACCAATGAGCCTATGCCCTTGTTCCTGAAACCCAACCGTAAACTGTCTGTACAGGATGTACAGAATGCCATGCGTGATCATTACGAAGGTACTCCGCTGGATATCTCCAATGATTTCGGTGCAGGATTGTACAAGACTCCTTACCGTCTCAGCCCCTTGTCATTCAAAGTGGACGAACAGGAGTATTTCAACGAACGTCCGATCTCTACCCAGCAGTCTGCTTTTGTATTTGTATCTCAGATGCGTGCCGACCGCCCGGATGCCATAGGCGGGGTGTTGTGGTTTGGTCTGGATGATGCGAATATGACCGTATTCACTCCCATCTATTGTTGTACGGATACCGTTCCTTATTGCTATGCACCCCATGGAGCGGATTATCTGACCTTCTCCTGGGACTCTTCGTTCTGGATATTCAACTGGGTTGCCAATATGGTATATCCCCGTTACAGCCTGATGATCGACGATGTAAGAGAGGTGCAGGAAAGACTGGAAGGTACCTACCGTACGGCACAGGTTGGTATTGAGCAGGCTGCCACAAAGCTGTGGGAGAAAGATCCGCAGGCTGCCAAAGCTTTCCTTACCAACTATAGCAACATGACGGCACAGGCTGCATTTGATGCATGGAAGAAACTGGGTGAGTTTCTGATCGTAAAATACAACGATGGGGTAGTCAAACGCATGAAGAACGGTCAGTTTGAACGCAACAGCATCGGCCAGCCTGCTCCGGTGATACGTCCCGGGTATTCTGAAGAATTCCTGCGCGAATATATCCGGCAGACAGGTGATCGTTACAAAGTGAATGAATGATTTTAATAGGTAAGAGTCTGTCTGAATTTTTTACAGAAGAATCAAACAGACTCTTGATAGGGTAACAGGTTGTGAATAAGTAATAAAATAGGCTTTGCGACTATATCTGTCGGGAATGATCTCACTGTAGTACCGGTGATCTGTTCTTCACAGGTTTTTTTATTTATTTTTCTAAAATATAGGAATTCTGAAGTTATATTTTTACATTTGCCATCTGTGATAGCTTATAATAAACATTAACCGATAAATTGAAGGATGAATATGGAAAATCAGGAGTTGATCCAAGAGGTAACTGAAAAAGCACAGAAGTGGCTTACTCCGGCATACGATGCCGAGACTCAGGCGGAAGTAAGACGCATGTTGGAAAATGAGGATAAGACCGAACTGATCGAGAGTTTTTACAAAGATCTTGAGTTTGGTACCGGCGGACTGCGTGGTATCATGGGAGTCGGAAGTAACCGCATGAATATCTATACGGTGGGTGCTGCTACCCAGGGACTTGCCAACTATCTGAATAAGAACTTCAAAGACCGGGAGCAGATATCTGTTGTTGTGGGTTATGACTGTCGCAACAATAGTTCGCTTTTTGCTCAGATCACAGCCGATATTTTCTCTGCCAATGGCATCAAAGTATATCTTTTTGATGATATGCGTCCGACACCTGAGATTTCATTTGCCATACGTCATTTTGGCTCTCAGAGTGGTGTGATGGTTACTGCCTCACACAACCCGAAAGAATACAATGGCTACAAAGCATATTGGGACGATGGCGCACAGGTATTGGCACCGCATGATACCGGTATCATTGACGAGGTAAATAAAGTGACTTCGGCTACCGATATCAAATTTGCCGGAAACAAAGACCTGATCCAGATCATCGGAGAGGACGTAGACAGCGTATACCTGGATATGGTGAAGACTGTTTCTATTGATCCCGAAGCCATTGCCCGCCACAAAGACACGAAGATTGTCTACACACCGATACATGGTACGGGAATGACGCTTATCCCCCGTGCGTTGAAGATGTGGGGATTTGAGAGTGTACATACTGTGCCTCAGCAGATGGTTCGCAGCGGAGATTTCCCTACAGTGGTTTCTCCCAATCCGGAAAATGCGGAAGCTCTTACACTGGCCTTGAATCTAGCCAAAGAGATCGACGCGGATATGGTGATGGCCTCCGATCCCGATGCAGACCGTGTAGGTATTGCCTGCAAGGATGATAAAGGAGAATGGGTATTGATCAACGGCAACCAGACCTGTCTGATGTATCTCTACTATATCATCACTCAATATAAGAAATTGGGTAAGATGACAGGCAATGAGTTTGTGGTAAAAACCATTGTAACTACCGAACTGATCAAGACGATTGCGGATAAGAATAACATTGAAATGCGTGACTGCTATACCGGTTTCAAATGGATTGCCCGTGAAATTCGTCTGAGTGAGGGAGTGAAGACATATATCGGTGGTGGTGAAGAGAGCTTTGGCTTCCTTGCCGAAGATTTCGTACGCGATAAAGATGCCGTATCCGGATGTTGTCTGATCGCTGAGGTTGCCGCATGGGCCAAAGACAATGGTAAGACTCTGTTTGAACTTCTGCAGGATATCTATGTGGAATATGGTTTCTCTCTGGAGAAGACGATCAATGTGGTGAAGCCCGGTAAGAGTGGAGCGGATGAGATCAAACAGATGATGGTTGATTTCCGTGCCAATCCTCCTCAGGAAATTGCAGGTTCGAAAGTTGTGCTTACCAAAGACTATCAGACCCTGGAGGTGAAAGATGCCGAGGGTAACGTTACGGCATTGGATATGCCCGATACTTCCAATGTGCTGCAGTATTTCACCGCAGATGGTACGAAAGTATCTGTACGTCCTTCCGGTACTGAGCCAAAGATCAAATTTTATATAGAAGTGAAAGGTGAAATGGGATGTCGTGCCTGTTACGATTCTGCCAATGCTGCTGCCAATGAAAAGGCAGATGCGGTGGTGAAATCGCTGGGACTCTGATCCTGAAAAGATATTAATTAAAAACCGGGTGATGCCTTCTGACATCACCCGGTTTTTATGTTCCTGGCAAATATGTTGTGGTGAGAACTTCTTTGGTTAACAACACCCTTTGGATTGTTAACCAATCCAAAGGGTGTTGTTAACCAAGAGAATATTTTTTATGCATCGCAGTGTTCGATGGTTTTTGTGCGATAGATACCTATTCTTCTTTTTTCCGGCGTTGATCTATCCAATGATCTATCATTTTTCTGGCGAGACTGATCTTTCCGGGTAATTCCGGTAGATCTTCTAAAGTATAGAACTTTCCGCAACTTAGTTCTTCTTCTTGCAGACAGATGTCTCCATTCAGATATTCTGCCATGAACCCGATCATTACTCCGCTTGGGTAGGGCCAGCTTTGACTACCGAAATAGCGTATATTACGTATGGATAATCCGGTCTCTTCTTTGACCTCTCTGGCTACGCATTCTTCCAGAGATTCACCGGCTTCAAGGAATCCGGCTACTAAGCTATGGAAGGGACCTTTGAAGTTATGTGCATGAACCAACAAAATGCGGTCTCCTTTTTGTACCAGTACCAGCACTGCGGGGGTTATCGTGGGATACACTTCGTATTGACAACATTCACATTTTTTCATGTGTTCTGCTGCGATCTGTAGTATTTGTCCACAACGCGGACAGTATTGGTTTTGAAGATTCCAATGACACAGTTGCCAGGCTTTCCCTGCCATCTGATGTATTCTTGCAGGCAGCAGGTCGAAACTGGCTCTCAGGCCTACAGTTTCGTAGGAGGACAATTTTTCTTGTGGTACAGAGATAGTCGTTGTCATACACGGTATACCATGTAGGATACCACAACATAGAATTGTCTCTTCTTGTGGCAGATCTAAAGGTATAGATTCGCTACAGGGGATGGCATAGGTGTTTTCTCTGTATTCGAGCAGTAACTGATCGCCGGAAAACAGGAACCAGTATTTCAATGAAAGATCTTTCATATATGTAAGTAAAGAATTCCCGGCAAAAGTAGAAAATGGTGACGAGAATTGTAGGGTTTATCGTTTTTTTTCCAATTGCAGAAGATATTCTTTCTTATCCAGGCCGGCTGCGTATCCTGTCAGTTGCCCATTGGCACCGATTATCCGGTGGCACGGAATAGCGATAAGGATCGGATTTTTGTTGTTAGCCATTCCTACAGCACGACATGCGTTGGGATTGTGGATAGACTCGGCCAGCTGTTTGTAACTTTGTGTCTCTCCGTAAGGGATAGCACACAGAGCCTGCCATACTTTCTTCTGAAAATCTGTACCCTGTGGATTCATCGGAAAGTCAAAGCCGGTTCTTCTGCCTTGCAGATATTCCTGTATCTGACTGTTGGCCATGCGGATCACTTCAGTTTCTTCACAGACACCTTCTTCTTTGCACTTTCCACTGCTTATCTTTACAATGGCATTGTTCTCAGACACAAAACAAAGTATACCCAGTGGGCTCTCGTAATAGTAATATTGTCTCATCAGTATATGGAATAAGAGAATGATTGTTACAAAGATAATCAGAGTTCTTCTGTCTGAAAAAATATGTCCAATGATCATCCTATATTGTACAAATATAGTGAAAGCCGAAGTCTGAGAAACAAACGTGTTTGATTTCTATGCTGAGGCGCATCCTATATTCTACAAATATAGTGAATGTATGTTGTGGTAAGGGGAAAATGCATAAACGTTCGGAATAAAATTGTTATCTTTATAAAATAAAAGATAGGATAGTATTTTACTTATGACTTTACAACAACTTGAATATATACTTGCTTTGGATCATTTTCGCCATTTTGCGAAAGCTGCTGAACACTGTCACGTGACACAACCTACGCTGAGTGCTATGATCCAGAAACTGGAAGATGAACTGGGAGTGAAACTCTTTGATCGCACCTGTCAACCCATTGTTCCTACTGCCATTGGCGAGAAGCTGCTTCAGCAAGCGCGTGTGGTTCTGGCAGATGCTCGTCGTATGTCGGATATCATTGAAGAAGAGAAGACTACCCTGAGCGGTGTTTTCCGACTGGCTGTTCTGCCTACTATTGCTCCTTATCTCTTGCCCCGGTTTTTGCCTGCGCTTTCTGACACATATCCTTTTCTGGAGGTGCATGTCTCAGAGTTGAAAACACGTGAAGCCAGATCAGCTCTCCTGACCGGTGATGTGGATGCTGCGCTGATAGCAGAGAAACCTACGGAAGAATGGCTTTCCGGAGAAACCGTATGTTACGATCAGTTTTACGGATATGTATCCCGGAATGAACCGCTTTTTGAAAAATCTCTTTTACGCACCTCGGAACTTACAGACCGGAAATTATGGTTGTTGGATGAAGGGCATTGTTTTCGTGACCAGCTTTTGCGGTTTTGCCGGATGGAAGGAGCCCGTTTCAGCCAGACAGCCTATCGGTTGGGGAGTATGGAGACGTTTATGCGTATGGTCGAATCAGGGGAGGGGATAACCTTCATTCCGGAACTGGCAGTTATGCAATTGTCAGATAAACAAAAAGAGTTGGTACGTCCTTTTGCAATTCCTGCTCCTGCACGCCAGATCTTTCTGGCTCATTCCGTAAACTACATACGTCGGCAGCTGATCGATACATTATTGTGTGAAATAAGGAAATCTGTACCCAGACAGATGCTCACCTTACAACCTACTCAGTATCTTGTCTGAATTATATCTTCTCCAATTTTGACAGCAAATAAAAAAGCGACGTTTCACAACGTCGCTTTTTTATTCGTGTAACATAATTTATTAATCATTTAATTGTATGGGATGAATTGACAGACGAATCTATATGCATAGATGAACTCCAGGTGCTTCGACCGGTTTTCTTCAGATCTATGCTTTCATATTTTACTCCATCGTAGATGGTGTTGATACGTATTTTCAGTCCTTTTTTATCTTCCAGAAGTTCTTCAATATTTTCCATCTTGAAACATACATATCCCCATCCCAGACGATCGGGATAATCGTTATATGCATTGTGACGGAATTCCAGCGGAAGGTAATTACTTTCCGTATCTTCCAGAGTTTCGTTGATCACGAGATTGAGCATGTGTTTCTTTTGCTCCGTGTGAGTCCCCAGATACTGGAAGGAGATATTTACATATCCGCCGGCGATCAATACTTCCACTACATTTATCCGGTCGTCACCGATACTATCTTCTGTCTCTTCCGTCATGGATATAATATCTTTGGTCAGAATATTCTGGATCAGATGGATGTATCCATAATAGGTATAGCCTTCTTTCTTCTCTTCAAGCAGATCGTAATTTACAATTACCCGCTGTCCCTCTTTCGCCTCGTACCTGCGCGACACCTGTCCGTCGCTGGGGTAGAGTGTACTTCCATCATCAAATTCAAAATAATACGAGTCATTGTCGATGATGCGTATGGTGGAAAGTTGTAACTCTTTCCCTTCTCTGTCATCATTGTTGTCGAGACAGGAGTATAAAATGGGAATGGATAGTACTGTGATCAAAACCCATAACAGGTATTTTAATTTTTTCATAATGTATGGTCTTTTTATGTTTCGTATTTTACTGTTTTATTCGGAAAATGCGTAAGGAAGATAAATATTGCGTCCCTAAATGTTAAATAATATAAAGGCATCAAGTGATTGCAGTATCCATGCAGTATTTCTATCTTTGTTGCATTTATTAGAGTAAACACACGTGAGTCAGATAATGGGAGAAATAGAACTGTCGGAAGGATGCAGGAGAGGGGACAACCTCTCTCGTAAGATCCTCTATCAGCAGTATGCCGGGCGTATGCTTGGTATATGTCTCCGTTATTCCCCTGATCGTGAGACAGCTGAGGACTTGATGCATGACGGATTCATAAAGATCTATCATTCTTTTGATAAGTTTACATGGAGGGGTGAAGGGTCGTTGCGGGCGTGGATGGAGCGTGTGATGGTGAATACGGCGTTGCAATATCTGCGCAAACAGGATGTGATGTCGCAGTCTGTAGCCCTGGAAAATACGCCGGAGATCTGTGATGAGCCGGCAGATACGGATGTAGAAGCAGTACCGGAGAAGGTATTGATGCAGTTCATCAATGAACTTCCCACAGGCTATCGTACAGTATTTAATCTGTATACCTTTGAAGATAAGTCGCATAAAGAGATAGCTCAGTTGCTGGGAATCAATGAGAAATCGTCGGCTTCTCAATTGTTTCGTGCCAAGAGTACGCTTGCCCGTAAGATAAAAGACTGGGTGAGGCTACATGGATAGAAGAAGTAGAGAGTAAAAATAGATGGGAATGTGGGTTGTGCCACATAGCTCGGTATCGAAGAATAGAGAATGGAAGAGAAAGAGAAATGGTTAAGCAAGTTACGGGAAAGGCTCAATGATCATACAGAGCCATTACCTGAATATGGGTGGGAGCGCCTGGAGCGGGAATTAAGACCTGTTGTCTCCCGATCCCGTCAACTATATACATGGGGGGCTGTAGCCGCAGTGGCTATTCTGGTATTGTTGCCTGCAGGATGGTGGTTCTTACAGAGTCCGACAGTGGACGACATCATCAGGACAGAAATGTTTCCTGTGGCAGTAGCTCCCGACAAAGAGCCAAAGACAGCAGACCCTGTCGTAGCAACCAATCCGGTAGCAATCCGGACAGAAGAAAAAGTACCGTCTTCAACATCCGGTGCAAACACACCTCAGAAGCCACAGCCAGTTGCTCAGGCGAGTGTTATTTCACATCCCTCTTTGCAACAGCACTCCGAATCTACGGACAAAGGGAATGTGGTTACAAAGGAAAAACAGGAAGCAGGTAAGGTTGCAGATACAGAACAGAAGACCAGAGATACAAAAGATAACAGAGGCGTTCGTGGCCCTTCAGGTAAAAATAAATACCATCTTCCTGTAAAGAACGCACTTGCTGGTGCTACTGATACTAAGAAATGGTCTTTCGGGCTGCGGGTGGGTAATTCCGGTATGGTCAACGATGGTAGTATGCAGGATCTGTCTACAGAATATATTCCGGACAGACTTTCCCTGACTACGATATCTGGCAATTCGGTTTCTGTAGCGGACAATCAGCAACTGGTGGTGAAAGGAGGAGTTCCTTATCTGATCCAGACAGATATAAAAGATGTCAAACACCGTCAACCTGTTACAGTAGGGCTCACTGTACGAAAAGATCTTGGAAAAGGATTCTCTGTAGAGAGTGGGCTAACCTATACTTTTCTCTCCTCTGAGATCATTCTGACAGACAATAAGACTTATGATCAGAAACTCCACTATATGGGTATTCCTATACGGGGTAACTGGGATTTCTTTGAGAAAAATAACTTTACTCTCTACCTCTCTGCCGGAGGTACAGTCGAAAAATGTATCTATGGTAAATTCGGTGACGATAAGAATACGGAAGGACCTGTGCAACTCTCTGTTATGGGGGCTGTAGGGGCACAATATAGTCCGGTAAAACGAATGGCTATTTATTTCGAACCGGGAGTTTCTTATTATTTTGATAATGGTTCCAACTACGCTACCATCCGAAAAGAAAATCCTTTCAATCTGAATCTACAGGCAGGTATTCGCCTGCTCTATTAAACAGAGAGCTTATTTGAAGAGTGAGAGCCTCTGTCTGAGTTGATATATCAGACAGAGGCTCTCACTCTTTTCAGGGAAGACGGATGTATCGAAAGTGTATTTGTATCTCCGTATCACAGATCGACGAAGTCGTCACAGCGGTCGGCGAAGTCAAAAGGTTTCATACAGTCTTTTTATCTACCATTTTCATAGGTCTATAGAGGTCGCTGTAAACAGGTAAATACAGCCTTTCTCTAATCCATATATTCTTGTTCGTAGTAACTGATAAAGTCTTCTACACGGAAGATCTTGATCTTATTTATATTCTTTCCTGATTTGGTATAGACCTCTCCGGGAAAAGGAGTAATTGCATCGTAATGGAATCTTTTGCTGTCTATCCATATCATTCCTTCCAATGGTGTAAATGGTCCGGTGTAGGTCACACCGTCAATTTCAAGTTCTCTGAAATCATGATTGGAGAATTCGCCCTCACCATATTCTTCTCTTACAAGAATATAAGGGTACATCACCGGGTTGAGCATGGCATTTTGTGTGGTCAGTTCGAAGTTTATAATTTCTCCTCCATCCAATTGTATAGTATGTGGTCCTTTGTTCAGGGTTTTTATGCGAATCTGCTGTCTGGGAGGGATTTCATAACTTTTTTTACCATCGATCACCACTGTAATGGGGACATGGGTCGGATTATCAATTCTTGTTTTGGGTTGGAAATTGATGCAGGATGTGCAGATTACTGTTACTAACAGGATGGCAGATAGCCTTTGAATTGTTTTCATATATTCTGAAAAAGTTGAAGTATATGGGATAAAGGTACTGGTTTTTATGATTTTTGCAAGGGATAGCGGGATAAAATTTGTTTGAGAAGGGAGGAGGCCTGTAGGGAAGCTGTGTGTATAGAGATGCAGAATTATGTTTCAGGAAGGATGATAAAGCCTGTAAAACAAAAAAGAGAGATCTTTGAAAACCTCTCTTTTTATGGGGGTGGAAGACGGGGCTCGAACCCGCGACCTTCGGAACCACAATCCGACACTCTAACCAGCTGAGCTACATCCACCATGTTTGCGTTTCTCTAACGCGGTGCAAAGATAGAGATAATCTTTTTTCTGGCAAATTATCGGAGTAGATTTTTCTGAAAAAATGAAAGATTATTTTCTTCTGATTTTGTCGAAGATATGCGTTAGAGGTGTTAGTGAAAGACTTTCAATGCATTATACGGATTGCGGAATGGAGGTAAAGTTCTCCGGATCGGGGATAGTCAGGGAAAGATTTGTTTGCGGATCTATAAGGAGAGATAGGAACGTAAAACAGAATAGCGGAAATTCGATATGTAAGGTCGGATCTCCGCTATTTAGAAATTAAATTGTACAGGATTAGGGATATATTTCCTTCTTTCCTGCCAACAATGTATTCTTCATCAGGGATACGATCGTCATGGGACCTACACCGCCTGGTACCGGAGTTATGTAAGAGCACTTGGGTGCAACTTCTTCAAACAGTACATCACCGGTCAGTTTGAATCCGGATTTCGTCTTGTCCGAAGGTACACGGGTTGTACCCACATCTATCACTACGGCTCCTTCTTTCACCATATCGGCTTTTACGAAGTTGGGTTGTCCCAGTGCGGCGATCAGGATATCTGCTTCCTGGCACTCTTTCACCAGATCACGGGATCTGCTGTGGCACACAGTTACAGTTGCATCTCCCGGATATGCCTTCTGCATCATCAGCATGGCCATAGGTTTGCCCACAATATTGCTGCGACCGAGTACCACACATTTTTTTCCTGAAGTTTCTATATTATACCTTCTGAGAAGTTCCAGTATTCCATTGGGAGTGGCCGATACATAGCAGGGAAGTCCGATAGACATACGCCCAACGTTGATCGGATGAAAACCATCTACATCTTTGCGGTGATCGATGGTTTCGATCACCTTCTGCTCCGAAATATGCCGGGGCAGGGGAAGTTGTACGATGAAGCCATCTACATCTTCATCTTCATTGAGTGCGCGCACCTGATCCAGGAGTTCGTCTTCCGTCACATCCTCTTCGTAGCGGATCAGTGATGATTTAAAACCACATACTTCACAAGCCTTTACTTTGGCTGCCACGTAGGTTTCACTTCCACCGTCATGTCCTACCAGAATGGCTGCCAGATGCGGGCGTTTTCCACCACGGGCTACTATCTCCGCAACTTCGGCTGCGATCTCCTGTTTTACTATTTCCGAAATGGCTTTACCGTCGATCAATTCCATATGAGCGTGTTCCTGTATTTGGTTGTGAGTAAATTTATCTTTTCATTTTGGGCATTCCTTTGCCACCCATATTGCTGGTCGTGACCATCTTCATCATTTTGCGTGTCTGGTCGAATTGTTTCAGCAGACGGTTTACCTCCTGGATAGTCGTTCCGCTTCCTTTGGCAATACGTTCACGGCGTGATCCATTGAGAATAGCCGGATTACTACGCTCAGCGGGTGTCATGGAATAAATAATAGCTTCGATGCTCTTGAATGCGTCGTCGTCGATATCGATATCTTTGAGAGCTTTTCCCACACCAGGTATCATGGAAGCCAGTTCTTTCAGATTACCCATTTTCTTGATCTGCTTGATCTGTCCGAGGAAATCGTTGAAGTCAAATTGGTTCTTGGCTATTTTCTTTTGCAGGCGTTTGGCCTCTTCCTCATCGTATTGCTCCTGTGCACGTTCTACCAGAGACACGATGTCTCCCATCCCCAGGATACGATCTGCCATACGGGAGGGGTGGAACTGGTCGATTGCATCCAGTTTCTCGCCGGTACCTACAAATTTGATGGGTTTGTTGACTACCGTACGGATCGACAGTGCAGCACCACCACGCGTATCGCCATCCAGTTTGGTCAATACCACACCGTCGAAGTCGAGACGTTCGTTAAATTCCTTAGCAGTATTCACTGCATCCTGTCCGGTCATAGAGTCTACCACGAACAGGATCTCATCCGGATGGATCGCCTGCTTGATCGCTGCGATCTCGTTCATCATCTCTTCGTCTACCGCCAGACGCCCGGCCGTATCCACGATCACCAGGTCGCAACTATTTTCCAACGCTGCTTTGATCGCATTTTTTGCAATGCTTACCGGGTCTTTGCTATCCGGTTCGGAATACATGGGCACTCCGATCTGTTCGGCCAGCACACGCAGCTGTTCGATAGCAGCAGGGCGGTATACGTCACAGGCAACCAGCATAGGGCGTTTGCTTTTCTTGGTTTTCAGCATCCGCGCCAGTTTTCCCGAGAAAGTTGTTTTACCCGATCCCTGTAGTCCCGACATCAGGATCACAGCCGGTTTTCCATCGATATGGATCTCCGCGGTCTCTCCCCCCATCAACTGCGTCAGTTCATCGTGTACGATCTTTACCATCAACTGGCTCGGCTTCACTGCGGTAAGCACATTCTGTCCGAGAGCTTTCTCTTTGACAGTATCGGTAAATTTCTTGGCTACCTTGTAGTTGACGTCGGCATCGAGAAGCGCTTTACGTACATCTTTCAGGGTTTCGGCTACGTTGATCTCGGTGATCTTTCCTTCGCCTTTGAGTATTTTAAAAGACCGTTCGAGTCTTTCGCTTAAATTATCGAACATATAGTAAATACAAATTATAAAATATAGTTTACAATGAGATTATTTTTCGTTATTAAGGTCGCAAAGGTAAGAAAATCTCTTGTAATTATATCTTTTTATTTTGCCATTTTGCTTTTTTGAAATAAATATAACTGCTGACTAACAATAGTGTATAATAAAGTATCTCCGTAGTGAAGCAGATCTCCACAGGTGCTTGGAGATAAACTCCAATGAAATATATATACATAGCGTAGACTGATATGGTAGCTGTTTCCAGAAACAATGCCGCACGTGTATTGCCTGTTCCGGATATACTGTTGAACAGTACATTGGCTACGGAACCGATGATCATGGCTGTACATATCACGTACATGGATGGGATAGACTCTTCAATCAGACTGACATCATTGGTATAGACAGAGAGGATCAATCGCGGGAAGAACACACTGACACCCACCAGTACTACCATGATCAACAGGGAGAAGAGGATGATCTTCCGGACCAGCCCGGTTACTTCTTTAATCTTTCCGGCTCCTATGGTATTACTTACCAGGCTATTGGCAGTCGTGGAGAGTGAGTTGACAGGTATCAGCATGACAATGTAGATACTCCGGACGATATTGGCTACAGCCAGTTCGCGTTCTCCCAGACGTTCTACTGCTACAAAAAACAGGAACCAGGTACCCATAGACAAGAAATACTGAAGCATCATAAAGCTGGAAATACTCAATACATGAAGCAACAGTTTGGTGTCAAAGGATTGGAAACGATTGAGTGCATATCTGGTAATGTCTACTCTCCAGCGGGTATATACGACCAGGAAGAGCGTAGCAGTTGCTTCGGCGATCACTGAGGCGATAGCAGCTCCCTGGATACCCATTTCCGGCAGACCGAGATTGCCGAAAATGAGTCCGTAGTCCAGTGCCACATTGGTGACAGCCATTACTATAGAGCTTAGTGTAAGGACTTTGGTGCGGGTGATCCCAATATATAGCGCGCGGAACATAGCATTGGTAAAAGCGAAGAAAAATCCGAAGATACGCCAGTCCAGAAATTCCATTGCCGCATGATAGATATCTTCCGAAGATATCAGCAATCTCATTATATCACCTCCGAATGTCCGGGTAAATCCAAATAAAACCAATGCCAGCAGAGACAGGAAGATCACTCCCTGGATCATGATGGGGCCTACATCCGCATATCTGCTTTCTCCATTGCGACGTGCTATAAGGATCTGGGAACCTGTACTGAAGCCAAACGCGATTGTATAGATACAGATATAAAAAAGCCCTCCCATAGCAGATGCTCCCAATGCCACTTCACTGACTCTGCCCAGAAAGGCAGTGTCCGTAACGTTTATGACATTTTGTGCGAGAAGACTTAAAAAAATAGGATAACTTACTCCCCAGATTTGCTTATTGGTATACATAGTTGCAGTTTTTGCTTACGACTTGCAAAGATACGCTTTTCTTTTTATACACCTGAATAGGGTGAGAAAAGGTGAATAGAAAGTCTGTCCTATCCAAGGACATATCCGTCGGATGAAGGATTATCTGTTAGAAGAGGTCGGGCCTGGTATCGGTTAAGTAAATAGCGGATTGGCAAAGTTGAAAAAGCTTTTTTGATTTTGGAGCCGGTCTGGATTTTCTACAAACTGATTATTAAGATGTTATTCATTTTTTATTTTGTGTTTTCCCTTTTTTTAGACGCAAGGTATTGCGTCTCTACAAGTGGATGTTTCCTTCTGAATGTGATTACTTGTAGAGACGCAATACTTTGCGTCTAAAAGAAACAGGTAAAATTTAAACAAACTCTGATAAAACATAACTGAGGCCGTCTCATTTATGATTTTGACACGGCCTCAGTATTCTTTTGCATAAGAAGGAGCAATTATTCTTCAGGATAGATGGTTTTAAGATCGTAGTTATGTTCCGACCTGATATCTTCCAGACTATCAGTAAGCAGTCGCAATGTACTATCATTGCGTACTACCAGATTGATAGGAGCATCGCCGTCGTTGGGGATCAGTTGATATACAATGGCGTCCGGATCAGATTTTGTTCCTTTTATGATCTTTCTTGTCCCGTGAGAGGTAAATGTACGATTATTTCCCTTCTCTGCTCCTATATAGGTAGTTTCCAACGTATAAGTATCATTAATATCGTTGATTTGCAGGTTGTAGCGTATTCCTTCGGCATCTGCTGCCGGAATTACACCTTCGAACGAATGGAAATTGTCATCTACAAGCGCGGAGATCAGAGAACCAATAGTAAGGGTGTCATCTTCTATTGTTTCTATACGTTTGCTGTTGTTGCGACAGGAAAATAACACACCCATCACTGCTAAAAATAGCATAAATTTTTTCATTGCCTGAGGTTTAAGTTAGTATCTTTTTATAATTAAAACGTCTGATATTGCTTTTCACAACAGTCCCATTTTCATTTCTATACTGTTGTGTGGTTGATCGCATACCTATAAATAACAACTATATACTTTATTTTGTTCTTTTTCAAGGATTGGAAACTTTTTTATCTTTTTACCTATACATTTTGCAGGTACGAAAAGAAGCCCGGGTGTAAAACCTGGATATATAAAAAGATGCCTGAGTAAATCCTCACCCAGGCATCTTTTTACAAAAAATCTGATACGTATTAATTACCAATATGTTTATCTGCCTTCTCTTTCATTCTTTGTGCGCGTTTGGCACTATCCGGGTGAGTAGAGAACATCTGTTGGATGCGTGAAGTACTGTCTCCACCCGCTTCGTACAGTTCTACCAATCTGGTCAGAGCTTTAGACATAGCATAAGGGTCAATGTCATTCTGAAGACAGAACTTGAATGCATAGTCATCTGCGGCATTCTCTTGCTTCTGAGAAAACTGAGCACCAGCCAAAGCCTCTGCCAAAGCTCCCAACTCGGAGTCACTCAGCTTTGCTGCTGTATTGCTTACTGCTCCGGCTGCATTGGCTACTGCCGATCTCATATAAGCACTTTTCATAGCATCTTTCACATCCGTATTTACTACGTGTCCGATCTCATGCCCAATCACAGCCATAACCTCGTCATCTGTCATCACATCCATCAGTCCGGCACAGATGCGTATACTACCATCGCCACAAGCAAAAGCATTCACATCGATCACCTCATATACACCGAAATTCACCGGCATTCCTTCTACTTCGGTAATATGTCCTACCATCCTATTCAGACGCTGTCCATATTCGCTGTTTGCATCGGTCAGGGGATTGTGAGTATCCATCCATTCCATGTATTCACGACTGAGTTTGGCAATGTCTGCGTCTGATAGTGTGATTGCCTGAGCAGCATCTACACCTGCCTGTACAGCTTTTTTTGTATCTATCTTCTTATTACCGATTTTGATTTGGGCCGAAGCTGTTGTACAAAGAGCCCCTATCAGAAAGGCTACTAAAAATACTTTTTTCATCATATTACATTTGCTTATTAGTGAGTAATTATTGAGTATGTATATTCTCTAACAGTTTAATATGTAGAGATATAAATGTTGTAGTGATAGTTTTCCCGTGGTAAAGTTAAATAAAAAAAGTTTTTTATGTATCTCTAATGTCGTATTTTTGTAGGATGTTGCTAATTGGTTTTGTTTAACCAATAGTAAAAATTTAACAATTATGATTTGTTTTATATGTTAAAAGCGAATAGTTGTATAATTATATATGTCTAATTATTTATTAATTATCGCTTGGTTGGTTTTCTTGTTTAACAATATATATATACTGATTTTCTTATTTTGTAGTTGATCTTCATATATGAAAATATAAAACGGTTGTTTATGAAACTTAAATTCTTTCTTCTTTATCTTTTTTGTAGTTGTGTGGTGCAGGCTGCACGGGTGGATACGGTACATATAAAAAGTGCATCTATGAATAAAGAGGTGCAGACTCTGATCATTACTCCGGACCAGACGACTTACCGGAAATGTCCGGTCATCTACCTGCTGCACGGCTATAGTGGCAATGCGCGTACCTGGATGGGCATTAAGCCCAATCTGCCAGCTCTTGCAGATGCCAAAGGGATTATTTTTGTGTGTCCGGATGGAAAAAACAGTTGGTACTGGGATAGTCCGTTGGTTCCGGGCTACCGCTACGAGACCTTTATCTCTTCCGAATTGGTCAGTTACATAGATACTCATTATCATACGATTGCAGAAAAGAAAGGACGTGCCATTACCGGTCTGAGCATGGGAGGGCACGGAGCCTTATGGAATGCATTCCGTCATAAAGAGGTTTTCGGAGCTGCGGGTAGCACCAGTGGGGGAGTAGATATACGCCCTTTTCCTGATAACTGGGAGATGAGGATACAATTGGGGCGACAGTCGGAATACAAACAAAACTGGGAAGATTATACTGTCATCAATCAGATAGACCACATCGATAAAGGAGATCTGGCATTGGTTATTGATTGCGGAGAAGACGATTTCTTTCTCGAAGGAAACATTCAGTTCCATCAAAAATTACTGAAGAAGGGGATAGATCATGATTTTATTACCCGCCCCGGAGGACATGATAATATGTATTGGAGGAATTCTATTGATTATCAGATTCTTTTCTTTGAGAAATTTTTTAATAGAAAATAGCTGTATCCAGTCTCTATGGGTCTCAAACTAAAAAATGAGGAAGCAATAAACCGTTGTTGCTTCCTCATTTTCTTATATATTCACATGCTATATTACCTCATACGTATAGCGGTAGCTTTGCGTTCGATAGAGCTGGATACGTAACTACTGCGGGGCGTTTCCTCCTCTTCTTCCTCCGGTTCATAGGTTCCGTCAATAATGCTAAGAGTAGTTTTTAACAGAAGTTCTTCTTTGTCACCCAGTTCTTTGATGGTATTAAGGTATTTAGTATCAAATTCATTTATTAAATAATCCGGTGTAAATCCACTACTATAATCAGAACTTTTGTCTGCATCGGCGTTGTAAATGCGACAAACGATCGGATGAAGTATCCAGGGATATTCTCTATTAGGATCTGTAATGGAAATAGATCCTACATTCTTGCCTACGGTTTTCTGACCTACCAGCACCACGTCCATATAAGATTTGAGGCAATTGATCACCATTTCCGAGGCAGAGGCTGTCATACTTCCCGTAATCACATAGAGAGTATTCAGATCCAGATTGGCTCCCTGTTGTGCGATGTCACTTATAAATGGTATGTATCCGGTGAGTTCTGGATGATTTTCGTTGTACTCCATATACCCCAGTGGTTCCTGTAAAGATCTTGCAGGAGCCAGAATGGTAGATAATATCTGCGCACAATACACATATCCGCCATTGTTGTAGCGTAGGTCAAGAATAAGTTCGTTTACTCCTTGCTGAACAAATCCGGTAGCGATCTGTAGCAATTCGTTGTTATAATTTCCTGTACTGGAATCGTTGGGACCTCCTGTAAAGTGATTATAGACAAGATATCCGATTGATTTTCCGTCATGTTGGAGGGTCTTGTGGAGAAATATCGGATTGTCTTCAATGGTACGTGCCGATCCTAATGTCTTTGTTTGGGTAGTAATCAACTGTGCTTCTTCCTGGTCGAATTCTCCTAATCCGATGGACATACTTTCCGCTCCATAAAGAAGGGGGGAATTGAGCAGAGTGAGATTTACTCCCTTGACAGAGGTAATCAGGTCTCCACGTTTCAGTTCTGCTTCGGATGCAGGCGAGTCAGGTGCAACGTATAACACAAGTGCTGCATATAGAGTGCCTCGGGAGGGAATTTTGAACTCTAATAAAGCAAAGTCGAATCCGTAACTATAAGACGTATAGGCGATACTTCTTGTCCGATCTTCACTCTCTTCTATACTTTCTATGTAGGAGAATTTATCGCTGCTCGAAAGAAGACTTTTGAAAAATGACTCCGTGTTTGCCAGGAAGTTGGCAGATGTTTCCGAGGGCATGGTCGACTCCCAATAATACCAGTCCTTCATCTCCTCATACACCCAGCTTGTCACTTCGATCCGTTCGAAGTATTCATGGGAGCGGTCTTCGCCGCAGGAGGAGATGAGAATAGTAAGGCCCCATAGTACGCTTACGTATAGGTATCTTTTATTTAACTTCATAGCTAATCTGCATTGTTTTGGAGTAACAAAAGTAGGAATTTATTTGATACGCTACCATAATTATGGTAGAAAAATGGCCCGATCATGTGATTGGTTGTTTCTCCGGAAACAACTACTTTTGTAACTCCCGGGGAACAGACCTTGTGGGAAATTGTTTGGAACAGATAGATAAACGGAATGAAATCAGGATATAAAATATGAATATAGCTGCATTGTTGTCAGGTGGAGTAGATAGTTCGGTTGTGGTACACCTTTTATGTGAGCAAGGCCATAAACCTGCTCTTTTCTATATAAAGATAGGTATGGAAGGTGAGGAGTATATGGATTGTTCGGCAGAAGAAGATACGGAACTTGCCCGTGCTATAGCCCGTAAATATGGTTTGTCACTGGAAGTGGTGGATCTTCACCGTGAATATTGGGACCGTGTGGCAGTATATGCCATTGAGAAGATCCGAAAGGGATTGACCCCTAATCCGGATGTGATGTGTAATAAGCTGATCAAATTCGGCTGTTTTGAACAACAGGTCGGAAAAGACTTCGATTATACAGCCACAGGACATTATGCGACTACAGTAGAGCAGAACGGGAAGATCTGGCTGGGAACGGCAACCGACCCGGTCAAAGACCAGACCGATTTTCTGGCACAGATCGATCATCTACAGATATCCAAACTCATGTTCCCGATCGGTCATCTGATGAAGCAGGAGGTACGTGAGATTGCTTTACAGGCTGCTCTGCCCAGTGCGCGGCGCAGAGATAGCCAAGGGATCTGTTTTTTGGGAAAGATCAATTACAACGACTTTGTACGTCGTTTTCTGGGTGAGAAAGAGGGAAAAGTCATAGAATGGGAGACCGGTCGGGTGATCGGTACCCATCGGGGATATTGGTTTCATACCATCGGGCAACGAAAAGGTCTTGGTCTGGGAGGTGGTCCCTGGTTTGTCATAAAGAAAAACGTAGAAGAAAACATAATATATGTTTCTCATGGATATGATCCACAAACTCAATATGGAAATGAGTTTGTGATGAATGATTTTCACTTTATCACGGAAAATCCCTGGGACGCCGATGAGAAAGAGGTCGATATTACCTTTAAGATACGGCATACTCCGGAGTTTATTCCGGGAAAACTGCAACAGGCAGGGGAGGGATTCCGTGTAATCTCTTCGGAAAACCTGCAGGGAATTGCTCCGGGACAGTTTGGAGTGATCTATGATAAAGATGCGCGTATCTGTATAGGTAGCGGGGAAATATCAGTGGAAGAAGGGGAATAGAGGAGTCCGGATGTTCTGAGTATATGCGTATTTTATTTGTCTCTGGATATGTAAGATATCTCAAATCAGCATATTGGAGATGTAAAAAAGATGAGATGCAATGCAGTGCGTCACAATACCAACCTATATTTCCTTAAGGAATAAATTATACTGTAGAGACGCAATACCTTGCGTCTGCGGATACGAGGAAGGGGGACAAAAGAAAGATTCCGGTCAGATGTAATACTCTGCCATGTCCACTATCCCTGCCCGCATGGCATATTTGGTAGCTTCGTGTACATTATTAACACCCAATTTGCGGAAAATATTTTTTCTGTGGCTGTTGATCGTGTGAAAACTGAGGTTTTTCTCCAGGGCGATCTCTTTCGTTGTTTTGCCCAGAGCAATCTCTTTCAGTACAAGTTTCTCCGTAGTTGTCAGCAACCGATCGTCCTGAGGTGTAGCTGTGGCAGGAGTAGCTGTGCCCGAGAGAAGTAAATTGCTTACATGATTGCAGATAAATCTCTCTTTGCGGGCTGCACATTGCAGGGCAGCGATGATCTCTTCTTTGGAATTGTCTTTCATCACCACACTGAATGAGGGGTTAGGCAACACCACCTGGCGGAGAAAACCAACGCTCAATTCGTCTGAGAAAAGCATCCAGTCTGTTTCGCGGAACCTGCTTTGTAGCACCAGCAGTTCTTCCGGGCCGGAGAAGTCAAAAAGAGTATAATCTACGATCACCACTGCCTGAGGGTGGCTTTGCAGCATACGGATCAATTCGGCTTTGTTGTCTGCCTCCATCAGCATAGCAGTATCTTTCTGTGTACTGAGCAGAAACATCATTCCGGCTTTGCTGATATCTTGTTTGTCTGCAATAATATACTCTCTCATTGTTGTTTTTAACTGAAAACTCCGTTGCAAAGTTACACTTTTTGTGCAATCTGGCAACGGAGTTTCCCGACAATCGCTATTTCTGTTACTTTTTGTTCGGATAAACTATCTAATGGTGACATTTATCAGTTCTTCTGATCTTCTTTATAAAGGACGTGCTTTGTATACCGACGAATATTCAAGAGGAACTACTTTTCCGTACATGGTGAAGCGATTGGAACTGAAATTGGGATTTACCGTCACAGTGGCATAATCACTACCGGCAGGCAGGGATATTTCTACCTGGGCGGATATGCCTGTACCTGTCACCCCGAAGCTGTAAGTGATATTCCCTTTTTTACTTGTTTTCATCTTTACATTCGAGACCAGACCTTCTACCGTGATTCCTCCGATCCCGTTCGGACCAGGTCGCAGGGTGTTATTGAAAGCAATCTGTACGGTAGCACGGTTGTTGTTGACCATCACAAAATTCGTTGTCGAGGTGACATAAGCGGTGCGTCCCCGACGTGAGTAGATACGATCGGCCTCCAGCACAAATTCTCTTTCATTCAGAGCAGTTACAGCAGCCTCATACATTTGTTGCGTTTGCGCATTCTCCAGAGCTTTTCTGGCTGCTCTTTCTGCTTTATAACTCTCTCCTGTCACACTATTCTGGGTACTACAGCCGCTGAAGACCACTATAAATAGCAAGGAGAATACTCCCATCCATGTTCTCATCTTTTAATCAGTTTAGTTTTTATATGTAGTGCCTGGACAAGCAGGCAGCTGTTTTTTACATAACACCCTGATAGAAAGAAAGTTTATTTCTTTCGTATGATCTTATAACCTATGGCTGCAATGAGGATACTCATCAGAGGGCTGATGAGGTTGAAAAAGCTGTATGGAAGATACGTGAGAGTGGGTACATTTAGTATGGTGGCCTGTGTCATACCACATGTGTTCCAGGGGATCAGAGGCGAAGTCACTGTGACTGCATCTTCTGTGGTACGGCTGAGTAAACGGTTTTCGTATCCGAGTCTTTTGTATACGGGCTGGAACATATTTCCGGTCAGAATGATGCTGATGTACTGATCTGCAGTCGTCAGGTTCATAAAAAGTCCCGAGCATACCGTAGAGGCTACAACTCCCGCTGTATTTTTCATGAATCTGAGGAATATAGAAGTGATGCTACCCAGCATACCACTGGCCGTCATGGCACCTCCGAAGCACATGGCACACAGGATGAGCCAGATCGTATCCAGCATCCCTGCCATGCCACGGGTAGAAACCAGGTCTGTCAGTTCGGGTAGAGGAGTTTCCAATCCTGTAGATCCATAAAATGTCATATATATCCCACGAAACAGGGAGGGAACTTGTCCGGGAGCTGAGGATTGAGCTATCTCTCTGAGCAGATCGGGTTGGAAGATGAGTGCGCATACTCCCGCAAATGCAGTGGAGATAAATAAGGTGATGATAGAAGGCACTTTTCGCGCTATCAGAATACCTGTAAGTATAGGGACGCTTAACAGCCACAGACTGATCTGGAACTTATCTTGTAGGGCAGTTGCAAAAATGGTAATATGCTCGGTCTGGGTGGCTTGTAAAGAGAACCCGGCTACAGTAAAGAGGATGAGGGTAATCACTATGGAAGGAACTGTGGTGATCAGCATATACCGGATGTGTTGAAAAAGAGGGGTATCGGTAATAGACGAGGCCAGAATGGTAGTTTCTGAGAGTGGAGACATCTTATCACCAAAATAGGCACCTGAGATGATGGCTCCGGCAATCCAGCCTTCACTGAATCCCTGTGCTTTACCTACTCCCAACAATGCGATACCTATCGTGGCGATGGTGGTCCACGAACTACCGGTCATCACCGATACTATTGCACAGATGATACAGGTAGTTGCCAGAAAGAAATCGGGATGGATCAGTTTCACGCCGTAGTAGATCAATGTAGGTACAACACCACTGATCATCCATATTCCACTCAGGGCTCCGATGATCAGTAAAATAATGATGGAGGTGGCCACACTGGATATATTGTTGACAATAGCAAGTTCAAAATCTTTCCAACGGATCTTATACCCAGCCATACCTATCCCCACACAAATGGCTGTGGCAGTGAGTAGAGAGACCTGACTTCCTCCTTCCAATGCATCACTACCAAACGTATATATGGTAAAGTATAGCATGACGATCAATGCAAAGATGGGTAATAGCGAAACAAAAGGGGAAGGGATATTATTTTTCATATTTATGCTTAATATATACAAATTTCGGCAGAACTGCTTTTTGCAGACAATTTTCTATTCCAAACGCAATGGAATATATCTTTGTGCGGGAAATCTGCCTGACCAGAAAAACTATCGGAGGACAAAGTTACTGCTTTTTTTTGTTCTCTTCTTGCATGAGTATGCAAATAATAGAAGATGTAATTGAAATATTATGCAATTTTATAATAAAAAACAGGAGGACGGATGATTTTCAGGATGGCAAATTTCCTTTTTTTCATTCAAACTTCATTAAAAAGGGAAACTAATCGCGGGGTACGCTTGTATTAAGAAAAAACTTCTAATAAATAGAATTATGAATAGTAATTACGATGAGAAAAAGAAAGATCTCCAGCAGAAACAGGCCGAAGATCGTGCTCAGATTGCAGAAGGTAAAGTAAAACTCGCTGCTCACCAGACTGAGGATAAAATAGCTGATATGGGTGAAAACCTGAAAGAAGGTGCCGAGCGTGCATGGGATATGACCAGAGAACGTGCCAGCGAAGCAGGAAGTGCCTTGAAAGTAGAATGGGAAAAAGGCAAAGAAAATATCAAAGAAAAGATGGATGACTGACAAGTCCTATCTGTTCAGAGGGAAGGGTGATTTCGATAGTTCGGAATCACCCTTTTTTTATCATAAATTCCGGATCAGAGAAGGAAACTGATCGGGCAGGACGAATTTTAAAGATAAAGCAATGCTTTGTCTGTGGGTGATACATGGAACATTTTTCCGGGGCGTAACTATTCTAATGAAATTCTAATATCTGTTTAATTGATCTCTAATACACTTTCCCGGGTCATCTCCATACTTTTGCAGCCGGAAACGCAAGTCTAATAAAACCCAAAAAAGTTATGACAAGAAAAAGCTTATGGTATTGCCTCTGTATCCTTCCATTCTTTACTTCCTGTTCGGGAAACAAAGAAGAGCAAACCGGTTTTGATTATCGGATCACCGGAGATACAGTGTATGTGAATCCGGAAAATCTGGTCGCTTCCCGAATCAAGACAGTATCTGTTGCCGAGGAACCTTATTCCAAAGAGGTGGTCACTGCAGGTACGATACAACCCATTTCTACTCAGTATGCTTACATCGCTCCTCCTTTCGCCGGAAGAGTTGTGCGTTCCTATATCCGGTTGGGACAAAATGTAGCCGCCCATACTCCTTTGTTTGAGATCATCTCTTCCGATTTTATGGAGGCACAGAAAGCATTCTTCCAGGCACAGGCCGAACGCGAACTGGCTTTGAAGGATATGCGACGTAAAGAAGACCTTTATAAGAACGGGGTGACTTCTCTGAAAGAACTGGAAGAGGCCGAAAGTTTATTGAAGATCGCCGAAAAAGAGTATGAGAATGCACATTCTGCTATTCGTATCTTTCAGATGGATCCCGAAGATATGGTACTGGGACAGCCTCTGATCATTCGCTCACCGATCCATGGGAGAGTGATCCGGAACGAACTGGTCTCCGGACAATATCTGAACGATGATGTCGAACCGGTTGCTGTAGTTGCCAACCTGTCTCATGTATGGGTCACTGCACAGGTAAAGGAGAAAGACCTGAGATTCATTCATGAAAAAAGTAAAATGAAAATAGTGGTGCCCGCCTATCCGGGTAAAGAGATCCTCGGAGAGGTCTTCCATATAGATGAGTCTATAGACGAAGAGACACGTTCGGTGCAGGTGTTGTCTGTATGCTCCAACGAGGAAGAACTCCTGAAACTGGGTATGTATGTAACGATTCATTTTACAGATGTACCCAGAGACCAGGTGGTGATCCCTGAAAAGGCCTTGCTACAGGACGAGAAATCTACATTTGTTTTTGTCCGTACTGCTGCGGATGTGTATGTAAAGAGAGCAGTAGAAGTGGATGTGACCCGGGACGGAAAGGCCTATATTACCCATGGTCTTACATCCGGAGAGACAATTATCTCCGAAGGGGGATATTACCTGAAATAAAGGATTTTTCTTTCCTGTAGAAATAGGAATACCGGGGGTATCTCCGGATAAAACATAAACAGTGAAATCGTATCGGAGATAAAGATCCGTTGTATAGGAGAATATGTATTTCACAACCATACATGGTTTAAACAGAATGTAAACATGAAAAATTTCTTTTTACTTATTATACAGAAAAGATGGGTGATGCTGGTATTGCTCCTGCTGCTGGGGGTATACGGATATTATTCCTGGAAGCAACTCTCCATCGAAGCCTACCCTGACATTGCAGACGTTACGTCGCAGGTCGTTACCCAGGTTCCCGGACTTGCCGCGGAGGAGGTGGAACAGCAGATCACCATCCCTCTGGAGCGCGCGTTGAACGGAGTGCCCGGAATGCATGTCATGCGCAGCAAGAGCACCTTCGGCTTATCTATGATCACCATTGTATTTGAAGATGGCATAGAAGACTACTGGAGCAGGCAGCGTGTACAGGAGCGACTCAATGAAGTATCGCTACCTTTCGAAGCAGTGGCCGAGCTGGATCCATTGACCTCGCCCACGGGAGAGATCTATCGTTATATCATTGAGAGCAACGAACATTCGCTGCGTGAACTCACCGATCTGCAAAACTGGGTGATCATTCCCCGCCTGAAGGAGGTGCCGGGAGTGGCCGATGTAAGTAATTTTGGTGGCATCACTACCCAGTACCAGATCGAGATCGATCCTCAGAAACTCGAACAATACCAGATCTCTCTGGACGAGGTGATCGAAGCCGTGGAGAATAACAACTCCAACGTCGGAGGAAGTATCCTGAACCGTGGGGATCTGGGATATGTGGTGAGAGGAATAGGGCAGATCAATTCTCTTGAAGATCTGGGAATGATCGTTGTAAGCTCGGAAAAAGGTGTACCTATCTTCCTGAGTGATCTGGGCAAACTGAAATATGGAAATCTGGAGAGAAAGGGAGTCATGGGCTACTCAGACCGTACCCGTGAATATTCGGAAAGTATACAGGGTATCGTGTTGTTGTTGAAGCATGAAAATCCTTCCCGGGTATTGGCAGGCATCAATGAAGCTATAGACGAACTCAACAATGAGATCTTGCCGGAAGGGATGCATATACACACCTTCCTGGACCGGACAGAGTTGGTAGAAACTACTTTGAATACAGTTTCCCGTACACTCATGGAGGGGATGGGGCTGGTTATTGTGATCCTCATCATTTTTCTGGGCAACTGGAGGGGAGCTATACTGGTAGCTGTGACTATTCCTTTTTCTATGTTGATTGCTTTTATCCTGATGCATTTGACCGATATTCCGGCCAACCTGCTCTCTCTGGGTGCAGTGGACTTCGGGATCATTGTGGATGGGGCCATTGTGATGATGGAGACCATACTCAAGAAGCGTGAAGACCATCCCGAAGATACACTTACAGAGAAGAACATCGCCAGCCGGGTAGGAGAGGTAGCCCGTCCGATCATTTTCTCCACGATCATCATTATCACAGCCTACCTGCCGCTTTTCGCATTCGAACGCGTGGAAAGAAAACTGTTCACTCCCATGGCTTTCACCATAAGCTATGCCCTGATCGGCGCATTATTGATCGCGGTATTTGTGATCCCCGGAATAGGGTATGCTCTGTACCGGAAACCTCGTAAGATCTATCACAACAAATGGCTGGAAAAACTGATCGAAAAATACTATATTGTCATACAAAAGGTGGTATGCAAACCCCGTCAGGTACTGATAGCAGTAGTATGTATCTGTGTAGCGGCTGTAGGGCTTACTATCAGCGTGGGAAAGGATTTCCTGCCTACCCTGGACGAAGGCTCTATCTGGTTGCAGGTAAATCTGCCTCCTGGTATCTCAATCGATCGGTCGAAAGAGATGTCAGATACCCTGCGGGCACGTACCATGAAATATCCGGAAGTTACCTACGTGGCTGTGCAGGCCGGACGTAACGATGATGGTACAGACCCTTTCACTCCTTCAC
>DALZBD010000004.1:0-27268 GCA_031977515.1 Bacteroides sp.
TTTTAAAAAACGCATCAGAGGGAACCATTTCTTTGACTACCCTGGTACATTTCAATAATGTGTGGGGAAAAGTTTATTTTCTTCCGGTAAAACCATTTCATAAAATTATTATGAAAGTCTTATTGAGAAACTATTTACAGAAATGATATGAATAATTCAAGGAGTAAACGTTGCTGCCCATAAGAAGAAATTCAAGGGATTTCAGTTGTCGCAAAATTTGCGACAGTTCAAAAAAAGAGAATTGAAAAAGATTCAACTGTCAAGGATTACTTGATAGTTTAACATGAAGACGAATAAAAAAATGACACAATTGCCTTCAGCCACACACCAAACAAAAACTCCCCGGAAACGTTTGTTTTCGGGGAGTTTTTGTTTGATGACTTTCGACAGAGCGGGTAAACCAATTTAGTTATATTCAAATAATACACTACTATTTCAATCATTCAGGAATCTTGTATATTCCTCAAGTTCTTCCAATACATACGACGGTTCATAATCACAAAAACGCAGATGCACCAGTTCTCTATTTCCTAAAGTATCATTTAATAGAAAGGTTTCCTTACCCTGATCGTTATAAACAGATATAGTTCTCTCCTTATCGTACAATGTAACATCTGCAAAACAGAAGAGACTATCTTCCTGAATTCTTAGAAAATAGGTGGTCGAACCTCCGTACACAGCATAGCTGTCCACACAATCCAACTTTTCATTATAACTTAGATTCGGATAATCCGATGAATTTCTGATATATCTCAGGTTATCCGCATCCGAATCATAGATCCATAAAGACCGGATCTCGTTTCCACCTCGCGCCGCCCTTTCCGAAACATACGTAAGGTCACCACATCCATCGTTAGTAAAATCTCCTATTTCTTCATCATATACCATTTCTACAACAACCTCTTTTTGCCGGAGTATCCATGTATCATTTTGCTTTGTATAGAAATATATTTCCGCATAGATACTATCCGGAGTCTGATAGGCATGAGTTTCCACCTTATTCCTACCCGGTCTGCCAATCAGGGTACTGTCTACAAACACTCCTACCAAATGAGGATAAGTAGCCTGAGAGCAAAGAGACTCCGGAACATTTATCTTTCTTATTCCGGAGAAAGAGAGAAAAAAGAAAGCCGATAAGATAATTGCACCTATCGTATAACCAACAAGGCGATTTACCGATGTTTTCTTGTGAGAGGTATACATAATGATCCTAAATTGATTGATACCATACAGTGAGTAAAATACAAAAATATATCAGAATCAAAAGTATAAAAATAATTTATAGGATAGTCATTATCCCGATATATTCCGACAGAAAGATTGACTGCTTTTCCAGTGAACCGGAAATGAAGGAATATCCCCTATTCCAATGCCCCTCTCATTGACGGATAGTAAGTCCCGCATGATCCTGCCTAAGAGCAATTACCGTTCGCCGGAAAGACACCTGATCTTCATTATCATATATAGTACAGACACAAGCACGGTATAAGAGTATCTTTTGTCCGCCGGACCTTTTTGAGAACGCTCAACGACTGTAAAACCGGATCTCTCCCGACACCTCACAGCCTGTTTATCCGGCTTATTCCCACCAACTTTTGTAGGGTGAGGATCTCGAATGGCATCTTCTGATAATGCCCTTCACCTGCCATTCTCTCCCAGAGAAACAACTTCTCCACTCTCTCCAGGAATCCTCGGAAAGAACAGTGAATAAGAGTGTAAACCACTGGTTTTTACATTTTTCGGTCAATAATCCTCCGACTTCATAAAAACCGTTATAAACAGACCGGAAAGTGTAAGTAAAAAAATAATTTCTTCAGAATATTCCACCTTTTCCGATCAAATTTCCACTACGTAAGCAGGGTCTATAACCTACTTTTGTAACACAGCCTCAGACCATATACCCTTACGATCATGACCGGAAATACAACCTGCGCACCTGCAGTTTTCACTATAAAACAAACAGATACATCACCCTTGCTGAACTTCCCCTGAGATATATACAAAATAACTATTATCATATATTTCCCCTTCATTCACATAAAACCAGATAAAGAACAACCGACGAGACCCTACAAGAAGAAAAGGAAAGTTGATACCAGAAAACAATATCTGACGCACGGACAAACTGTATTATTCCTTCCGGAAAGTATCAGAAAATGAAATTCCCGGACCGGAGTTAAAATAATATCTATGTATAATTTAATTTTTTCTATGTGAAACAAAATCTATCGAGATGAAAAACAAGTATTTCTTATGGTTATTGGTGACTCTATGGATAGTACCCATAGAACTGCTCGGACAAAACATTACAATAAAAGGTAATGTAACAGACACGACAGGAGAAAATGTAATTGGCGCTTCTGTAACAGAAAAAGGGAATGCCGGCAATGGAACGATCACTGACATGAACGGTGATTTTACGTTGCATGTAAATGGCCCGGGTAAAAAACTGATCATCTCTTATATCGGAATGAAAACCCAGGAGATAGATGCCATTGCCGGAAGGGATCTGCAGATCCGACTTCAGGATGATTCCAAAGTACTGGATGAAGTAGTAGTAGTGGGCTACGGAACGATGAAGAAAAAAGACCTGACGGGCTCGGTATCTTCCATGAATGAAAGGGTGCTGAAAGACATCCCGGTGACTTCCGCCTTGCAGGCAATGAGCGGACATCTGGCAGGTGTAAATGTCGTTGTTACAGATGGAGCGCCTGACGCCGAGATCAAAGTACGTGTCCGTGGAGGAGGTTCTATCACACAAGACAATTCGCCTCTCTACATCGTGGATGGATTTATGGTAAAGAACATCAATGACATTCCTCCCGGAGACATTCAGTCGATCGATGTATTGAAAGATGCCTCTTCTACGGCGATCTACGGAGCAAAAGGTGCCAACGGTGTTGTGCTGGTGACCACAAAAAGCGGAAAAGCCGGCAAAACCGTGGTGGATGTAAATTCATACATTGGTATAAAAAAGACCTATAACCTGACGGATGTATTATCTCCCTATGAGTTTGTATATTACCAGAAAGAGGTGGATCCGAACCCAAGCATCACCAGCGCGGGATTTTACAGCATGTATGGATTATGGGAAGACATTGACCTGTACAAACAAAGGGAAGGGATCGACTGGCAGGATCAGCTGTATGGCAACACAGGCATACAGAAGAATTTCAACATTTCTCTCTCGGGAGGTACGGAATCCATGCGTTACAATGTGAGCTACACAAGAGACGACGAAGACTATATCATGCTGAACTCAAAGTACGCACGCGACAATTTCAACATCAAACTCAACAAGTCGTTTGGTAAAGTTATTGATGTAGACATCACCGCACGTACCACAAATACAGTGATCGACGGACCCGATGTGTCGGGAGGACGTATGCTACGCGATGGTATCAAATATGCCCCGGTCAAAAGTCTTTCCACCCTTTCGATGGAAAGCCTGGCGGGAACAGACGGAGAATTGGATTGGGCTGAGGCTGCCAGCATGCTGAACGATCCGATCTATAATGTCACGAATGAGTATAAAAAACAATATTCTTTTGTCAACTCATACAATCTGGGACTTACTTTCCATATTATAAAAGGACTTGACTACAGAGTACAGGGCAGCTACTCCTACGAAAAGGCACATACGGATAATATCTGGTTGAAAAAGACCGGAGAATCCAACGCCAACGGAGGCCAGCCCGTAGCCAAACGCACCTATGATAATGGATACCGGTATACTTTACAGAACTCCCTGACCTATAATTTTTCCCTGGCGGACGTTCATAATTTCAATGTCATGATAGGTCAGGAAATATTTTCCGGCAAAACGGACAATACCGTATTGCAATCCAAATTCTATCCGAAAGACTTTACTGCCGAGCAGGTACTGGCCATGTGGAATTACGGTGAGCCTTTGCCTACTTACAATACCATTGGTGAACCTTCCCGTACCTCCTCTTTTTTCGGACGTTTCAACTACATCCTCAAAGACCGGTACTACCTGACCTTCACGGCCCGCGAAGACGGTACCAATGTGTTTGCTCCCGGCAATCAGTGGGGTTTCTTTCCCGCGGGTGCATTGGCGTGGAGATTTTCGGACGAGCCTTTTATGGAAGCTACCAAGAGCTGGCTGTTCAGTGGTAAGCTACGCCTGAGTTACGGACAGGTGGGAAACGCGCGGGTAGGCTCCTACTGGCGTCAGCAATATGGCTTTGAAAGTAGTTCAAACAAATTGTACTACATCAATCAGAAACCACAGAGCGCGCTGAAACCGACAACTACCCTCCGTAATGAGAACCTGACCTGGGAGACTAAAACATCGGCCAACTTAGGTCTCGAACTGGGACTGTTCAATGACAAATTGAACCTGATAGTGGATGCGTACAAAGACGTAACCAAAGATCTCATCCTGGCTGTAGATATCCCGACCCACTCCGGCTATGAAAGCCAATACCGGAACCTGGGACAGACAACGAACAGAGGACTGGAACTGACAGCCAACTGGTATGCCATTGAGACCCGGACATTCAATTTATCTATGGGACTGAATGTATCCTTCAACCGCAATAAGATCGACAAATTAGACGGTTCCGACTCTATGATCGCAACATCGGGATGGGGATTGGGCATCAGTACAGATGATTACCGTGCCTTTGTGGGTAAACCTGTAGGACAGATCTATGGTTACAGACAGGACGGATACTATACATTTGACGATTTTACTTTTGACAATGAGTCCAAACGATGGATCATCAACGAAGGGGTGGCAGATTGCAGTGACATCATTGCAACCAGTGGCAACTCTTTCGGGCCGGGACATATCAAACTAAAAAAACTCACAGACACTGATTCCGACAAACTCACGACTGACGACCGTACGGTAATCGGTAATGCCATGCCCAAACATACAGGAGGATTCCATGTGAATGTAGGATATAAAGGGATTGATCTCGGAGCGTATTTCAACTGGAGCTATGGCAATGACATCTATAATGCCAATAAGATCGATAATACGACCTACGCGGGTTCGAAACGTTACCAGAATCTAAGCAGCGAAATGAAGCTGTCCAACCGGTTCTCTATCATTGATCCCGAAACCGGCTACAATGTGATGTATGGCGAACATGCAAATCCGGCTCGTCTGCAGGAGATCAACCGGAATGCAACGATCTGGCACCCGTTGATGAACAATACCCTGCTGACCGATTGGGCCATTGAAGACGGATCGTTCTTACGCCTGAGCAACCTGACTATAGGATATACCCTGCCTAAGCAACTGACGAAGAAATTTTTCGTAGAGAATCTCCGTGTTTACTTTACCGGTTACAACCTGCATTGCTGGACAAAATACTCCGGACAAGACCCGGAAGTAGATACCCGGAGACGTACACCCCTGACACCAGGTGTTGATTATTCGGCATATCCGAAAGCACACTCCTATCTATTTGGTATAAATCTGACTCTATAATATACAATACAATGAAAAAATTATATATAATAACATTGGTAGCCAGTCTGTTGCTCGCTACTTCCTGCGATGACTTCCTGGCAACAGACACCCCATCCAAACAAAGTAATACAAATGTATTTGATACGGAAGCTATGGCTGAAGCCGCTTTGATGGGAGTATATGCAAGTATGTCGGACACATACGTGTACGGACAAAAAATATCTGTAAACTGGCAGAATATAACCGATACGGAAAACTGCAATCTATATCTGACCAACTACAAAGAGATCAATAGTGACTACGGTCAGAATCACTATTACGGCAACTCCGGCAACTCGACCACCCGATGGAACAAGATCTTTCTTTTTGCCGAGCTGGCATCGGCAGCCGTAGAAGGTCTGCGTGAAGGCAGTCTGATGAGGTCGGAACCCCATGTGGCAAACCCTCTCCTGGGAGAAGCATTGACTTTAAGGGCACTGGCCTATTTCGAGCTGGTTCGTTATTACGGTGATATTCCTTATAAAACCACCACTTCCAATTCGGACCTGTCGAATATATACATTGAAAAGATAGACCGTGATTCTGTATATGCGGACCTTATAAAGAACTTACAGGAAGCCATTGAGTATTTACCCTGGATGGGTACAGGAAAATACAACACGGCCGAAAGAATGAGCAAAGGATTTGCCAAAGGCTTGCTGGCCAAGGTAGCCCTGTTTGCCGGAGGCTGGTCTTTACGTGATGGAAATCAGTTCCCGGCAATGGATCTGGAGCATCATCCGCGCATACCGGAAATGAATGGGTATTATGTGGGCCGGACAAAGAGCTGGAAAGATTATTACGAAATAGCCATACAACAATGTGCGGAAATACTGGGAGATCCCGAAAACCCACACCAGTTGGACCCGGATTTCGAGAACATCTGGAAAACAGTCAACGGGCTCGGACAAAATCCTTACAACGAGAACCTGTATGAGGTAGGCTTGGGTGAAGGCAATACGGGCGACGTAGGTACACTGATGGGATGGGAAGTACAGGCAGGTTCCATGTATGGGCAACAAGGTATGGGTAGTAGTTATGTGACATCCACGATCTATTACTTCTACTCTTTTGACAGAGCGGACCTGCGACGGGACGTCACGCTGACTTTCGGGCGCTGGCTCAAAGAAGATTACGAAGACATGACCTGCAATCCGGTGAATGTTCACTATGCCAAATGGCGTATGTATTGGACAAGTGAGTCTTATCGCGCCCGCCACCTTGCCGCGGCAGGCCGGGTCCCTACCGGGATCAATTGGATCGTCATGCGCTATTCGGATATCTACCTGATGTTTGCAGAAGCAATGGATGCTATCCACGGACCGGACAAAGTGCACACTGTGGCCAATCTAAGCGGACGTCATGCGTTGGAAAAAGTACGCGAACGCGCTTTTGGAAGCGGCTCTGCCAGAATCAAACAATATGACCCTGACTTCTTCACGGCTATAGTGAACGAACGTGCCTGGGAATTCGGAGGTGAAAATATCCGTAAACACGATCTCATCCGCTGGGGTCTCCTGGATGAAAAGATCGAAGACATGAAAGAAGCGCTCTGTCTGATGATCGACAACCAACATCCTGTGACCATTTTCGGACACACTTATCAGCCTACGGATTTTCCTCAGAAATTGTATTACAGGAAAAGAGCCGATAATGACCTGTATGTGGATTATTCCTCACCTAACTATTACGAAGAGTTGGGAAGTGCACCGGCCGGTTACGAGGAGCTGGACTGGTTTCCCAAAAGTTACGCCAAACCCGAAACCGGAACAGGTACCAGCTACCGGGATATGCCAACCACCATTCTTGTCATGGCCACAGGGATCAACCCTCACTATGACTACAGCGAACTGCTTGGCAAAATGAAACATGGAGATGAGATCGGAAACTATCTGAAGCAATATCCCATTGGCAACAATACATGCTATTACCGCCATTTATATGCCATATACAGTACCGATATTTACCAATCCCAGGGTAAGCTGCAAAACTCGTATGGGTATTAATCGTAACAATTAAAAAAATGAAAGCTATGAAATTTAAAAGTATACTCCCACTTTTTTTCATCCTGGCTGCATTCGTTACAGCATGCGATGATAAAGTGAATGACTGGAAGGTAGAGCAAGGTGAAGGCAGATTGTATAAGCCGTTGATCTTTGAGACCAGTAGCCTGCGACCTACTTCCGTACAGATCAAACATACACAAGTAGTGAATGCCGCCACGTATATCTTCGAATTCAGTAAAGATGAACGGTTTGAGAATATCGAACAGCAGGTTACCATTCTTGCGGATACGCTCACAGTCTTTGCGCCCTCTGCAACCCCCGTCAGAGTGGAATACCGGACCTGGTTTGAGGGCCTGGACGGGACTTCCGAATACTGGGTGCGTATGCAGGCCGTCAATGAAGACGGTACACTGAAGTCAAACTACAGCCATTACGAGTTCGTCACGCCTGCCGAACAAATATTCAAAGGTGCCAGCACTTCGGTCAACAGCATCACCATGATCTGGGAACCAACGGATCGTATCACCCACATTGTGCTTTACACCAGTGAAGAGGAGACACTGGAAAATCATACCCTCACCCAGACAGAGAAAGACGCGGGAAGATACACCTTCCATGACCTGGATATGGGTGAACAATTCATCATACAGATCTTCTATGAAGATATCTTACGCGGTACCTACCAGACCAAAACAGCTGGTCTCTCCGGAAGCAGCATTTACAATGTGCGCGAAGAAGACACGGCAGAGGTGCTCTCCGATATCCTGACAAGTATGTCTGCCTCAGGAAGAACAGATATTACCCTTCGTTTCGAAGCAGGAAAATCGTACGCCATGGGGGGAAGTATCTTACTTCCGACCGGTCTCAAAAACATTACGTTTGCCGGAGAAGAAGACCTGGCAGGAAACTTATCCCTGTTGGAAACAGTGGTTTTCGAGATACAGACAGAAGTAGAGAATGTCACCTTTGAGAATCTGAGCCTGACTGCCGGCGGTAATATGATGTTCAACATCGACCGAGGAGGAAAATTTAATGATGTCGTGTTTGAAGGCTGCAGGATCTCCCAGGTAAATTCTGTCGTGCGCCTGGCCGATGGTGCCGAAGCAAATAGTATACAACTCAACAACTCCTTTGTATCTCATACAGGCGGATGGGGTATGCTGAATGTAGGTGCCGGAAATACAATAAACAGGATCAGTGTCACGAATTGTACGCTGACAGAGATAAATACGCGTCTGGCGGATGTACGTGTGAAGACGGATATTCTGTTCAGAAATGTGACAGTATGCAATATAGAAGAAAAGATGGGACACCTCTGGCTGTTGGATAATGCATCCGCGCCAACCGTTACGATGGAAGATTGTATCCTCTCAGGCCCCAACGGTTCACAACCTGTGCATTCCACAAACGGTAATTACAGCAATATCCCGATCTCTTATGGGGGCAATTATAAAACCAATGATCTGATCGAAGACGAACGTCCTTTGGTGGATATCACCGAAGTGGACCTGACCATCTATCAACTATTTGTGGACCCGGAAAATGGAGACTTCCATATCAAACCGGGCGTAGGGTTTGCCGGAACAGGAGTGGCCGGAGACAAGCGCTGGTTCTGATCAACAGGTATTCTTATTATATAGGCTCTACGTCTTAATTACATGAGGCTGCATCCAAATCGTTTTTTGGATGCAGCCTCTTTTTTATGTGTATACCAGGATGTTCATACCTGTAACAGAGAGAAAGACCATCTCCTTCCTGAGCAGATCACTCTCAGACACAGCCTTCCTCCGGACAGATGATCAGTCTTTTCTCTCTGATAGGGATCAAAACATCTCCTTCAGATGCTTGTAATTATCGGCAATAATTTCTTTAAACTCCTTCGTGCGACCATGCAACAACATTTTATACATCATCTCGCCAAAACCCACCATCTGGCTCATTTCTACTTTGGGAGGCATGGCCAGGGCATCGGGATTGGTCATGATATTGACAAGGATGGCTTCTTTCGATGAAAAGGCCCGTTTCAGCGCAGGCTCTACCTCGTGAGACTCCCGCACTGTAATGCCCTCAATACCCATAGAAGCAGCGACCTGTACAAAGTCGGGGTTGTGCATATCGGTCTCCGTATCCAGCAGGCCTTCCACTGCCATCTCCAGCTTCACCATACCGAGGGAGCGGTTGTTGAAAACGATCAGTTTAACGGGCAGTTTGTATTGCATGATGGTAGCCAGATCACCCAGACACATCGAGAGTCCTCCATCTCCGCACAGAGCGACGATCTGCCGGTCGGGACAGTGCAACGCCGCACCAATGGCCTGAGGCAATGCATTGGCCATGGAGCCGTGATTGAAAGAGCCCAGCATCTGTCTGCCGCCTCCTGCATGCAGGTAACGAGCCGCCCACACACAGGTCATACCGGTATCTACCGTAAAGATACCCTCCGGATCGGCCAGCTGATCTACCAGATGCATCACATACTCTGGCTGTATCTCATTGGTCTTGCCTCCATCCTGAGCGAATAGTTTCAACTGATTACGCACTTTTTCGTACCGATGGAGTTGTTTGCGCAGGAAGGTATCGTCACTCTTTTGCCGGAGCAATGGCAGTAAAGCCCGGAGTGTGGTACGCACATCTCCCGAAATACCCATATCCACTTTGGTACGGCGACCGAGACGTTCGGGACGTATATCCACCTGTGCCGTCCAGACATCTTCCGGGATAAAAGCATCGTAAGGAAAATCGGTTCCCAGCATCAGCAAGACCTCGGAATCGTGCATGCTGTAATACCCCGATGGCATACCCAGCAGACCTGTCATTCCGATCTCATTTTCCAGACCGTACTGAATGGCCATCTTGCTTTTAAATGTATAGACTACCGGAGCCTGCAGACAAGAAGAGAGAGCAACCAGTTCTTCGTGTGCGTCTTTACACCCCATGCCACAGAACAGAGTGATCTTTTTCGACTCGTTGAGCAGGCGTGCCAGTAGTTCCAGTTCTTCCTGAGAAGGGCACACAGACGATTCCACCGGATAATTATGGGTAGAAGTATTGATGTGACCGCTGGCATCGGCCGACAAGTCGCCCGGCAGCCCTACGACCGAAACTCCATTGCGGGAGATAGAGGTCTGTATGGCAGACTGCAACATCCGGGAAAACTGCTGAGGCGTATTGGCGACTTCGTTGTAATAACTGCAATCGTCGAATAATTTACCTGTATGGGTATCCTGGAAATACTCCATCCCGAATTGCAGAGTAGGTATGGTGGAGGCAATGGCCAAGACCGGAGCACCCGACCGATGAGCATCGTACAGACCGTTGAGCAAATGTACATGTCCGGGACCGCAACTACCCGCGCAACAGGCGAGTTTGCCGCTCAGCTGAGCCTCCGCTCCCGCCGCGTATGCACCTGTCTCTTCGTGACGTACATGTATCCACTGGATCTTATCGCTTTTACTTACTGCTTCGTTCACAGCGTTGAGGCTATCTCCTGTCACGGCGTAGATCCGCTCTACACCGTTCTCCTCCAGGGTCTTTACCAATTGTTCGGATATTTTCATTGACATATCGTGTATGGTTTAGTGGTATATAAAAAGATTCGGGCAGTTGATACTGCATGACTACAACATACAACAGAGAGTAAATGTTCTGTAAAATTTATTAAACACAGCCCTGACAAAGATCATTTATGATTAAGAATACAGACACTATACAGTATTCTTTCCTGTCTGTTCTCATCTTGGGAATCGGAGCTGGGAAAGCCTGACGGGAACTCAAAGAGCATATCCTTTCCATTGTTCCGGACATCTTTTTTATAAAAACTATAAAAATGATCTCTTTTTATACCTGTCTGTTCCAACGATATAGGGGAGAGGAAGAAATTTGTTTTATTCATTAAAATCCCTACATTTGCTCCAACAAAGGGTTGTTACTATTTTTCTTTATTAAAAAAACAGATACACTATGAAGAAGATTGTGTTATTGTTTGTCCTGGGGATCGGACTGATAAGTATACAGGCTCAGGAGCCTATTGCCCTGAACGCACCCTCTCAAGAAAGAGGTAGTTCGCTCATGGAGGCTTTTCGCAGCCGACAGTCTCTGAGAGAGTATCAGGAGAAAGACCTGTCGCTGCAGGATCTCTCCGATCTGCTTTGGGCAACGTACGGTATCAATCGTGAGAATGGCAAACGCACAGCTCCTACGGCACAAAACTCACAGGACGTGGATGTGTATGTATGCCGGGCCGACGGTACTTACCTCTACGATGCCGCCAACCGACAACTGGTGCCTGTGAGTAGTGAAGACATACGTCCGCTCATGGAAGGACGCCGACCAACGAATGCTCCGATCTGTGTGTTATTGGTAGCGGATATGTCGCGCTACAAAGGCTATGCACCGGACTCCAACAACCTGAAACATTATTATGAAATGGGTGCTGTGGATTGCGGGATCGTCTCACAGAATCTCGCTCTCTTCTGCGCAGGCACAGGACTGGCCACAGTACCACGTGCCAGTATGGATCAGGAGGGAATCCGCAAGGCATTGAATCTGCCCGAAACGGTACATCTCTGGCTCAACCATCCGGTGGGATATCCGAAGTAAGTTTTTTGCGATCGTTGGTTGGCAAAGAGAGCCAATCAACGATCAGATATATAATGGAAATCCCGGAATAGCAGGAACAGACATTGCATCTGAACCTGTTCCTCCGGAATTTTTGGTTGATTACTTGTAGAGACGCAATACTTTGCGTCTCAGATGCTTTGGTCTTCTTTTTTGTATTCAGGGTATTAGCGGCGAGATTTCTGTCCTATGCCTGAGACGCAAGGTATTGCGTCTCTACAGGTGTATGCCTACTCCAGGTACCTGTGTAGGGGAAATTCCTATTTACCTTTCCGAATACAGCCCTACCCGATTGCCTTCACTGTCTTTAAAGAGCGCAAAAAATCCCTTTTCATCGCAGTCGATAGCCGTCTTTGCCTGCACGATCTCTCCTCCATGGGCTGCGATGGCCGAAAGGGCTTTCTCCATATCTTCCACATAGAGGCTGATCAGCACCCCATCCGCGGAGGGGTGAAAATCCCGAGCCTGGGAGATGGCCCCTACGGTCTCCTCTCCTTCGGAGAAAAAGGCCATCTTCTCCTGCTCACCCTCCATAACAGAAAGATTACATTCCAATACTGTCTCATAAAAACTCACGGCGCGTCGGAAATCCACCGCCGGGATCTCAAAAAAAGCTACTAATTTTTTCATGTTGTTTCCTTTTTTACATACAATTACGCTGCAAAGGTAAAGCGGTGCAAAGAGGAAAAATTGTATAAAAAGGACATTATGACTGAAAGTAGTCGGAGAAGGGATCATATACCTTTATATATTCGCGGGGAGTATAGCCACTGAACCGGCGAAACTCCCGGATCAGGTGTGACTGGTCGTAGTAGCCACACGCACAGGCCAGTTGAGCAAAGTCCTGCCTGTGGCTGCGGAGAACATTCATGTGCGACAAGGTATACTGAAAGCGCACAATACGCAAAAAGTCCTTGGGACGGATACCGATATGGTCCGTAAACACACGTTGAAATTGTTTTTTGCTCAGACAGGTCGCCTCCGAAAGAGCAGGAACGTCTATCTCTCCCCCGCAACGGTTGATCAGGCGCACTGCTTCGGCCATCCTCGGATAATTATAGGCTTTCTCCAGGCAGAGGCGACTACAAAGGAAATCTTCGATCAGACGGATACATTCCGCATCATCCGACTCACCGGTCACACATTTTTCGAGTTCCCGGAACTGATGATCAGACAATTCCTCAGCTGTCGCATGCAGCCCGACCACTTCATGCAAAGGAAATGGAAAGAACGCACGCGCTCCCCACGGATGAAAGACCACAGAGATGATACGTATGGCTTCCTGGCCGCACAGATCCGTATATTCCGTAGTATGTCCCGAAAGTAAAGAGACTCCCTGCCATTCCCCGGCCGGATTACGCACCGCTCCGCCGGAGTAGAAAAGGAGTTGCATATTTCCCGTAGGTATCACCCGTTCGGTGAAACCGGCATCCGCCCCAGTATGCAATACCCAATAGTTTCTTACATACGAAGAGAGCAGACCGGAAGGGGCTATCTGGCAAAAATGATCCATGCTACAAACTTAGATAAAAATCTGCTATTTATATGTGTGCCCCATAAAAAACAAAAGTTTTATAGAGGAAAGATAGAAAATCTATTCAATAAGTATACAGGGATTGTATGTTCCACACGGATGAGGAGCATTTTGAATACTGTCGTTATCTCCACCCTCTTATGACCTTACCTGCCAGCTCTATAGCAAAGATTACCATCTTCCTGTTTACACATCCCAAATTATTTTTGTATACTTGCAATTTGAAATAAAACCTGGTCAACCTTTAAATACTCCATGAAATCAACCATTCTACTTTTATTGCTGTTCATTTCCCTGTTTCCTTCCCTGCTCCATGCCTATCAGAAACCCAGAGTAGACTATATCTCGCGGGAAGTCTATCAGGCAGCCCATAAGAACTGGTCTGTAGGACAAGACGAAAAGGGAGTTATCTATTTCGGCAACGATATCGGCCTGCTCGAGTCGGACGGACGCGCGTGGGAACTGTACCGCATCCCCTCCTCACCCATTGTACGAGCCATAGCAGTGGCTTCTCATCAGAGAATATATACCGGAGGTTTCGAAGAATTCGGCTGCTGGGACCGTGACCATACGGGTCGCCTGATCTATACCTCTTTCAAAGGGTTGATTCCGGAGAATGAAATGAGAAATCAGAACTTCTGGAAAATATACATCGAAGGTGCATCTGTGTATTTCCAGTCTTTCAACGGGATCTATCGCTACAACGGGGACGGGAGTGTGACCACCATAGAAAAAGAGAAGAATCTGATCTTCCTGTTGAAGGTACAGGAAGAATATTGGGTGCAACAGACCTACGGACCTCTCTTCCGGCTACAGGGAGATCGTCTTGTAAAAATAGAGGGAAGCGATTTCTTATCCTCCACTATCGTACGGGTGATCCTGCCTTACGGAGAAGATGCCTTCCTGATCGGTACCTCTTCGGGAGAAATGTATATATACAACGGAGAAGAGTTTACCCTGTGGAACCGTACCCTCGCGCGACAGCTTTCCGGCAAAGAACTGAATTGCGGTATCTATGCTGCCGGCAGGAAGAGTTTCTTCCTGGGTACACAACTGGATGGTGTATACGAGACCGATCTGCAGGGAAACATCCTCAACCACTTCTCTTCTGCCAACTCACTTCGCAACAATACGGTATTATCCCTGTATGAAGACGCGCAGGAAAATATATGGGTCACGCTGGACCGGGGCATCGCTTATATCTGCTACCAATCCGGATTGAGTTATTACCTGAGCAACAATCAGGATGCGGGAGCGGTATACAGTGCCACGCTGTGGAACGATAGACTCTTTATCGGTACCAATCAGGGAGTATACCACGCACCAATAAGTAAGCTGAGCGATCAGAATTATTTTTCTTCCCTGCAACTCATCGAGGGCACACAGGGACAGGTATGGTCTTTCCTTCTCATGGACGGGAAACTATTCTGTGCCCATAACAACGGCCTGAAGCAGATCGCTCCGGATCTGAAAGTCACCGAACCCTATGTGGTAAATACCGGTGTATTCCGGGTGGCAGAGACACGGATCCAGGGCAGAAGACTGCTGCTACTGGCTACCTACAACGAACTGAATGTGGTGGACCTGGCATCGGGTGAAGTAAGAGCGATGCAGCAGGTACAGGAACCGATCATTCACGTCGAACCGGATCACCTGGGGAATATATGGCTGGAAACCGTCAACCGGGGTATCTACAAATGTAGATTCGACAACGACCTGAAAGAGTTTCGCTATGTCACCTACTACGGACAGCAGACAGACAGCCTGCTACCTGCAAAACTGCAATTGTTCAGATCGGGAGGACGTATCCTCTTTATGGGCGACGACACTTTCTGGAGCTACGACGAAAACAACGACCGGTTGATCCTTAACAAACAGTTGAACGACTGTTTCAAAGAGATCACTCACCTGAAACGCATTGTACACATCCGCAACGAAGAGAGCTGGGCCATCACGGAAACTTCCATCTACCGCTTTCTCTACGACGGATACATTGCCCGTATCCTGGACGCGCACCGCATCGGCGAAGGGGGAGTATCCCTGGTCAATGAGTATGAAAATATCTCCGTACTCAATGACACCTTGTCACTGGTATGCCTGCACGACGGTTTCATACTGGCTACCACCGGCTACGGCGAGGTAAAGCCTCCCCACTTGTCTCCCCCTTTTATAGAAAGTATACGATTGAGCGGATACGACAAAACACCTTTCTACCCCTCTCCCGAAGAGGAAGCACGTATTCCTTATTCTTACCAGACGATCTCTTTCCAGTATGGGGTAGACAATTCTTTTGCAGGTCCCTGGGGAGTAGATTATCAGATCGAGCAGGTAGATCCGGACTGGAAAGAAGCACCCGCGGGCAATCTGATCTCTTACGATCGACTGCCACCCGGAGACTATCGCCTGATGCTCCGCCTTTCGGATCGCCTGGGACACTATTCGGAGACGCTAACTCATCCGTTTACCATATTGCCGCCCTGGTATCAGACCACCTGGGCCTACATCTTATATCTGGCCGGAGCCTGCCTGATCTTCTATCTGGTATGGACGCTGATCCTGCGCAGGTACCGCAACCTGCACCTGCAGAAGATCAGAACACGGGAAACATTGCACCTGAGACGGTTGAATGCGAAGCTGCTCGACGAGATCGAAAAGAAAGACGCGGAGTTGCTGACACAGACCTCTTTCATTATTCAGAAGAACGAACTGATCCTGAAATTGAAGGAAATGGTAGACGAATTCTGTACCAGGAACAGCCAACGCGCTTTGCTTCCGCTCTATCAGAAAATAAATACACTGCTGGCCAATCACCTTGATACGGAAGGAGACTGGAAAATGTTCCTGATCAAATTTGAGCAAAAACATAAAAACTTCTTCAAAACTCTCAAAAGTCAGCACCCGCAACTGACAAATAACGACCTGCGGCTGTGTGCTTGTCTCAAACTCAACATGGAAACAAAGGATATTGCTTCACTCATGAGCCTTTCTATCCGGGCGGTAGAGAACAACCGATATCGCCTTCGCAAAAAATTGAATCTTTCTCCCTCGGACAACCTGAATGAGTACTTTCTGACCATCGACTAAGCCGACAAGATAACAAGCTAACATCAAACTCATTACCTCTTTTTGAGTAGTATCCGTGAAGTACATCAATTGTTAAAAAACAGGGTTGTGTATTCAGGGTGAGTCTCTTTTTTCAGTTGAATTTCGAAGGATGAATACATTTGTCACAGTCTTACCGCTTGCCACAAGGAACAAACAGACTGTACAGCAGACAACGGTCAGGGCCCGACCCAAAGATCTGTAAAGAGAATGTATACTCCGGGAAACAAACAGGTAGACGACCTTGAATTTTAATTTTGTTAAACTTGAATGCGATGAAGAATAAACCACTGAAAAATCTTCCCGGCACTTGTATATCGGGGATGAAAAGCATGCTTCTACTGGCAGTATTTTCTCTGACCTTGCTGCCGTTACACGCTCAGAACAATACCATACGTGGTCAGGTGACCGACTCTTTCAACGATCCGTTGATCGGTGTTTCTATTCTTGTTCAGGGCACTGCCACAGGTACTACCACCGATCTGGACGGAAACTATAGCCTCACCGCATCCCCGGATGCCGTACTGGAATTCTCTTACATCGGTATGGTGAAACAGACCATACAGGTAAGCAATCAAACGGTGATCAACGTAACCATGCAAGACGATTCACAGATGCTGGCCGAAACCGTAGTGATCGGTTACGGGGTTGCCCGGAAAAGAGACCTGACAGGGTCTATCACCAACATCAAAGCCGATGAGATCGCCAACCGCCCCGCTACCAATCCGCTCTCTTCCCTGCAGGGAAAAGTGGCCGGTGTACAGGTGATCAACAGCGGACGCGCCGGGAATGATCCGGAGATCCGTATCCGCGGTACAAACTCGATCAACGGATACAAACCGCTGTATATCGTAGACGGACTGTTCAATGACAACATCAACTTCCTGAATCCGGCGGATATCGAATCCATGGAGATACTGAAAGATCCCTCTTCCCTTGCCATCTTCGGGGTACGTGGTGCCAATGGTGTGATCATCGTTACTACCAAGAAAGCGAAAGAAGGACAGACACTGGTGAATATCAACACCTCTTTCGGCTGGAAGAAGGTGGTGGATAAGATCGCGATGGTGAATGCTGCTGAATTCAAAGAACTGTACAACGAACAGCTGACCAATCAGAATCTGGAACCTTTTGATTTCAGCAACTACTGGACAGCGGATACCAACTGGCAGGACGAGATCTTCCAGACCGGCTTTATGAGCAACAGCAACATCAGTATATCGGGTGCTTCGGACAAACAAAGCTTCTACCTGGGTGTAGGTTATACCAAAGAAGAGGGCAACATCATCCATGAAAAATTCAGCAAAGTGACGCTGAATGTAAGCAACGAATATAAAGTCAAAGATTATCTGAAAATTGGATTCCAGTTCAACGGCGCACGCACCTTGCCTACCGACGAAAAACAGGTATTGAATGCAGTGCGCGCCGCGCCGGTAGCTCCTGTCTACAACGAAGAGTACGGACTCTATTCGGTACTGCCGCCTTTCCAGAAGGCACAGATCAACAACCCGATGGTAGATATTGCATTGAAGGCAAACAAGGTAAAAGCTGAAAACTACCGTGCCTCGGGAAATATCTACGGTGATCTCAGCTTCCTGAAGAACTTCAATTTCCGTGCGACTTTCTCCATGGATTATGCTTCGAACAACGGACGTACCTATACTCCGTTCATGCAATTGTATGATCCGGACGCGGCAGATTATGTAACTACTCTGGGAACCGGAAAGACCGGCGTATCACAATTCAAAGAAAATGAAGTGAAAGTACAGAGTGATTATGTATTGACGTATATCAACAGTTTCGACAAACATAACATCACTGCCACTGCCGGTTTCACTACGTACTACAACTCTCTCGAGAAAATAGATGCAGAACGTACACAGGGCGACGGTCTGTTCATCGCTGATGATCCGGACAAATGGTATGTGGGTATCGGAGATGCTTCTACAGCCAAGAACGGAAGTACACAATGGGAGCGTGCCACGGTATCTGTACTGGCGCGTGTGATCTACAACTACCAGGGAAAATACCTGCTCAACGCATCGTTCCGCCGCGACGGTTCATCAGCCTTCTCTTATACAGGCAACGAATGGCAGAATTTCTATTCCGTAGGTGCCGGTTGGTTGATGACGGAAGAGGACTTCATGAAAGACCAGAAGGTCTTTGATATGTTGAAGCTGAAAGGTTCGTGGGGTACCCTAGGCAACCAGGTACTGGATACTGCTTATCCGGCACAGCCTCTCCTTCAAAACAGTTCTTCCGCCGTATTTGGCAACAACATCATTCCGGGATATCAGCTGGCTTATCTGCCCAACCCCAACCTGCGTTGGGAGAAAGTAGAGGCCTGGGAAGCTGGTCTGGAAGCCAACTTCCTGCGCAACCGTCTGCACTTCGAAGGTGTATATTACAAGAAAAACACCAAAGACCTCCTGGCCAAAGTACCGGGTCTGTCGGGAAGTGTACCGGGCATGGGTAACTTAGGTGAGATCGAGAACAAAGGTTTCGAACTGGCTGCTTCCTGGAGAGACCAGGTAGGTGACTGGGGCTACAGCATCGGTGCCAACCTGACAACGATCAAAAATAAAGTAAAAAGCCTGGTACAGGAAGGATACTCCCTGATCGACGGCGACAAGAGCATCAGCTACACCATGGGTGGCTATCCGATCGGATATTTCTACGGATACAAAGTAGAGGGTATCTATCAGTCGGAGGAAGACATTGCGAACTCTCCGAAAAACACGCTGGCTGTAGTGAAACCGGGTGACCTGAAATTCAAAGACCTTGATGACGACGGTGAGATCACTACGTCAGACCGCACCCTGATTGGTAATCCGACTCCGGACTTTACCTACGGTATCACACTGGGACTCTCTTACAAGAACTTCGAACTGAGTGTGGATATGATGGGACAGTATGGTAATGAGATCTACCGTACGTGGGACAACTACAACTGGTCGCAGTTCAACTTCATGAAACAACGCCTCGGACGCTGGACAGGTGAAGGGACTTCCAATACGCAGCCGATCCTGGATACCACGCATACGATCAATAACATGAACTCGGAATATTATATCGAGGATGGTAGCTTCTTCCGTCTGCGCAACATACAGCTTGCGTATAATTTCGACAGACAACTGATAGGTAAGATCGGCTTGCAGGCACTGAAAGTATATGTGAACGGACAGAACCTGAAAACCTGGAAAAACAACACAGGCTATACCCCGGAGATCGGTGGTAAGGCAACTGCCTTCGGTATAGATACAGGAAGTTATCCGATGCCGGCTATCTATACCTTTGGTATTAATCTGACTTTCTAACACTCAAAAACTCAGAACCATGAAAATAAATAAATACATACTATCGCTGCTTATCGGCTCGGCCACTCTGGTATTTACCGGCTGTAGTGATTTCCTCGATCGTAGTCCGCTGGGACAATTTACCGAAGACGATGCTCCGGGCGGAGGTCTGGAAGGACAGATCTTTGGTATCTACAAAGAGATGCGTAGTTACAACATTACCGCAGGTATCCCGGCATTTGCCGTACACCACATGCGCTCGGAAGACTCTGAGAAAGGTAGTTCTGCCGACGACGGACCGGATATGGCTGCTATGTACGACAACTTCTTTTATGTGACCAACCAGGGCAGTCTGAACGCCTATTGGAGTCACAACTACACCATCATCTACCAGTGTAATTCGGTAATTGATGCCATCGACTCGAACGGTCTGGACGATACCAACTCGCAACGCAACAAAGGAGAAGCACTCTTCTTCCGCGCTTATTGCTACTTCAACCTGGTGCGCGCATTCGGTGAAGTACCTCTGGTAGTGGATAAAATAGAAGATGCGGCGGAGGTAAATGTCCCCAAAACAACTGTGGAGAACATTTACAAGCGGATCGACGAAGACCTGGCTACGGCAGTAGAATTGCTGCCCCGTGAGTGGACAGCCGAATACATCGGTCGTCTGACCTGGGGTGCTGCCCGCTCGCTGCAGGCACGTACCTTCATGATGCGCAACGACTGGCCCAATATGTACACTGCCGCAACGGAAGTCATGAACTCGGGACTTTACGACCTGAATACTCCTTACGATAAGATCTGGACAGACGAAGGTGAGAACAGCAGTGAGTCGGTATTCGAACTGCAATGTGCATCTACCGCTGCTATGCCGGCAGACCTTTCTATCGGCAGCCAGTTCTGCGAGGTACAGGGAGTACGTGGCGCAGGTGACTGGAACCTCGGATGGGGCTGGCACATGGCTACCAAAGAGATGGGTGAAGCCTATGAACCGGGCGACCCCCGTAAAGATGCTACCCTGCTCTACTTCCGCAAATCGGAAGACGAACCCATCACTCCGGAAAATACCAACAAGCCTTACGGCGAATCTCCGGTATCCAACGGATCGGGAGCCTATTACAACAAAAAAGCCTATACCGATCCGGCCAAACGTCTGGAATTCACCAGAGGAGGGTTCTGGGTAAATATCCGCCTGATCCGCTTTGCCGATGTAGTGCTGATGGTAGCTGAATCTGCCAATGAACTGGGTAAAACAGGAGAAGCCAACAGTGCGCTGGAAATGGTACGCGCCCGCGCCCGTGGCGGAGACAACACTATTCTGCCGAAAGTGGAATCAACGGACCAGAGTGTATTGCGGGATGCCATCCGTCACGAACGTCGCGTGGAACTGGGACTGGAACCCGACCGCTTCTACGACCTCGTACGCTGGGGCATTGCCAAAGAGGTATTGCATGCTGCAGGTAAGACCAATTATCAGGATAAGCACAAATACTTCCCTATTCCACAGGATCAGATAGACAAATCCAAAGGGGTATTGGTACAGAATCCGGACTATTAAAAGCATTGACGATTTACCAATTTACGATGGGAGTTACTCCATTCATATTTTGTTGGTAAATTGATAAATAGGAAACGATAATTTAGGTAAAAAGAGAATTGAACGGGACAAAACGCTCTCTGATGGATAACTTCTGTGCCCGCCCCTGTGGTGGGCACAGATATTCACAGACCCGCGGAAAGTACTGTCCTGTGTATGTGAATGTCACTATAGATTAAACAATTAGTTATGAATAGGTTATTTCTAAAAATACAAACAATGGTTTGTCTGCTTCTGTGTGCTTCGACCGGGCTGTCTGCCCAGAACAAAAGCACGGAAATGGATCGTTTCATCGACGACCTGCTGGGCAGGATGACACTGGAAGAGAAGATCGGCCAGCTCAACCTGCCGGTTACCGGTGAGATCGTCACCGGACAGGCCAAAAGCAGTGATATCTCCGAAAAGATCACCCGCGGAGAGGTGGGCGGACTGTTCAATCTGAAAGGGGTAGAGCGCATCCGGGAGGTACAAAGACTGGCTGTGGAAAACAGCCGATTGGGTATTCCACTGATCTTCGGTATGGATGTGATCCACGGTTATGAGACGATCTTCCCTATCCCCCTGGGTATGTCCTGTACCTGGGACATGAAAGCCATCGAAGAGTCGGCCCGTATCGGAGCCATCGAAGCAAGTGCGGATGGGATCAGCTGGACATTCAGCCCGATGGTGGATATATCCCGTGACCCGCGGTGGGGACGTGTATCGGAAGGAAACGGAGAAGATCCTTACCTGGGAGCAGAGATCGCGAAGGCTATGGTACGCGGATACCAGGGAGCGGACATGAGCCGCAACGATGAGATCATGGCGTGTGTCAAACACTTTGCGCTGTACGGTGCACCTGACGCAGGTCGTGACTACCACACGGTGGATATGAGCCGCAACCGGATGTTCAACGAATACATGCTTCCTTATCAGGCGGCAGTAGATGCCGGCGTAGGAAGTGTAATGGCTTCTTTCAATGAGATCGACGGCGTACCCGCCAGTGGCAACAAATGGTTGCTCACGGATGTGCTTCGCACGCAATGGGGATTCGACGGATTCGTGGTGAGTGACTTCACCGGTATCTCTGAGATGATCGACCACGGCATGGGCGATCTGCAGGCTGTCTCTGCACTGGCCCTGAATGCCGGTATGGATATGGACATGGTGAGCAACGGTTTCTTAGGTACACTGAAACAATCTGTAGAAGAGGGTAAGGTGTCTGTAGAGACCCTGGATCGTGCCTGTCGCCGCATCCTCGAAGCGAAATACAAGCTGGGACTGTTCCAGGATCCTTACAAGTACTGTGACCTGAGCCGTCCGGCCAGGCAGGTATTCACTCCGGAACACCGTCAGGTGGCCCGCCGGATCGCTTCGGAAAGCTTCGTATTGATGAAGAACAGCGACAACCTGCTCCCGCTGCAAAAGAAGGGAACGGTGGCTGTGGTAGGTCCATTGGCCAACACCCGCTCGAATATGCCCGGAACCTGGAGTGTGGCTGCCCGCCTCGACGACTATCCCTCGGTGGTGGAAGGCATGAAAGAGGTACTTGGCAATCAGGTCAATGTATTGTATGCCAAAGGAAGCAACCTCATCAGCGATGCGGTGTATGAAGAACGCGCGACGATGTTTGGACGCAGCCTGCACCGCGACAACCGCAGCGACGAAGAGATGCTTCGGGAAGCACTCGCCACTGCCGCGCAGGCGGATGTGATCGTAGCTGCCCTGGGCGAATCTTCGGAGATGAGCGGAGAGAGTAGCTCGCGTACCAACCTGGACCTGCCCGATGTGCAACGTGTATTGCTGGAGGAATTGCTGAAAACCGGAAAACCGGTGGTACTGGTACTCTTCACCGGCCGCCCGCTGACGCTGACCTGGGAGGAAGAAAACGTTCCGGCTATCCTGAATGTATGGTTTGGTGGTAGTGAAGCGGCGTATGCCATCACGGATGTGCTGTTCGGGGATGTAAATCCAAGTGGAAAACTCTCGATGACTTTCCCGAAAAACGTAGGACAGATCCCTCTCTATTACAATCAGAAGAATACCGGTCGTCCTCTGGAAGAGGGAAAATGGTTTGAGAAATTCCGCAGCAACTACCTCGATGTGGACAACGATCCGCTCTATCCCTTCGGATACGGTCTCAGTTATACGACTTTTGACTACAGCGACATCCGCCTGAGCCGTTCGGTAATGCTACCGAATGAAGAGGTGCTGGCCACGGTGACGGTGACCAACACAGGCAGCCGCGACGGAGCCGAAGTGGTACAACTTTACCTGCGCGACCTGGTAGGTAGCATCACCCGCCCGGTGAAGGAACTGAAAGGATTTGAAAAGATATTCCTGAAAGCCGGAGAGTCGCGGCAGGTGACTTTCCGTATCACTACCGACCTGCTGAAGTTCTACAACTACAACATGGAGTTTGTATACGAACCGGGAGAGTTCGATGTGATGATCGGTGGCAACAGCCGTGATGTGAAAAAGGTACGTTTCATGCTCAGCGAATAAGACAGTTTTATGAAAAGAATAATTACACCCCTGTGTCTCCTCCTGCTACTGGCAGGAGGATGCCAGGACAGTTCACGCTCCCGCGGCTCTCAGACAGAGGTCACTCTGACAGATGAGGCTCTGCTGGATACGGTACAGCAACGCACGTTCAACTATTTCTGGGAAGGTGCCGAGCCTGTCAGTGGCATGGCCAGAGAACGCTATCATGTAGATGGCCATTATCCCGAAAATGACAAGAATGTGATCACTTCGGGAGGAAGCGGATTTGGTATCCTGGCACTGATCTCGGGTATGGAACGGGGATACATCACCCGGGAGGAAGGGTTTCGCCGGATGGAACAGATCGTGGGGTTCCTCGAAACAGCAGATCGTTTTCACGGTGCTTTCCCACACTGGTGGTACGGAGATACCGGCCGTGTCAAGGCATTCAGTCCCAAGGACGACGGAGGGGACCTCGTAGAGACTGCTTTCCTGGTACAGGCTCTCCTTGCTCTGCATCAATATTATGTGGAAGGCAACCCGGCCGAAAAGGAACTTGCCCGGCGGATCGACAAGCTGTGGCACGAGGTGGAGTGGAACTGGTATTGCAACGGACAGGATGTTCTGTACTGGCACTGGAGCCCTCAGCACGGCTGGGACATGAATTTCGCAGTGCGCGGATACAACGAATGCCTGATCATGTATATCCTCGCCGCCGCTTCGCCTACATACGCCATCACTCCGAAGGTGTATCATGAGGGATGGGCCGAAAACGGTGCGATCGTGTCTCCGCATACGGTAGAGAATATTCCTTTGCAACTGCGTTATCAGGGAACGGATGCCGGACCACTGTTCTGGGCACATTATTCTTTCCTGGCACTGGATCCGAACGGATTGAAAGACAAGTACGCCAACTATCTCGACGAGATGACAAACCTGACATTGGTCAACCGTGCCTACTGCATCCGCAATCCGAAAGGATACAAAGGATACGGTGAGGATAGCTGGGGGCTGACGGCCAGTTATTCGGTGAACGGATATGCGGCACATGCTCCTATGGAATCGGAAGATCACGGGGTCATCTCTCCTACCGCCGCACTCTCTTCCATTGTATATACACCGGAAGAATCTATGGCGGTCATGCGTCATCTCTATGCACAGGGAGATAAGTTGTTTGGCAAATACGGCTTCTACGATGCGTTCAGTGATACGGATGAATGGTATCCACAGCGATACCTGGCCATTGACCAGGGACCTATCGCAGTGATGATCGAAAACTACCGGAGCGGACTGCTCTGGAAATTATTCATGAGTCACCCGGATGTACAACGGGGGCTGAATAATCTGGATTTTCAATACACTCTTACAAAGTAGTCTTTACACTGTTTTGAGGTGTGTCAAAAAAGTAATCAAACAGCACGCGGAACACGTAGATGGACGCAGATTTACGCAAACAATAATTTATTAAGAATGAATGATTTAAGAAATATTCTTCTGCGTTTTTCCGCGTCCGTCAGCGTCCTTCTGTGTGCTTTAGACTTTTAGATACCTCAGAAAAAGCTTTTATCCTTTACACATGATGAAAACACTCTTGTCTGTTCTCTTGCTTTTTTTCCTTTCCTCCCCTTTATCTGTGATCTATGCACAGGAAGCAAAAGACTCTGTACGCTTCCGGGAATACCTGCCTGTGCAACATACAGATGCCCTGTCGTGGATCGAGCGTTACGAAGGTGAAGTCCGGGAGCGTCGGGCTGCCAACGATACCCTTTCTGATAAAAGCTGCGATATACTTTTTCTGGGCAGTTCGTCCATCAATCTGTGGCCCGATCTGGCAGAAGATATCGCTCCGTTGAGCTTTATCCGTCGCTCGTATGGAGGAGCCGCCCTGCGGGATATGCTTTACAATTACGACGTCGTCGCACGTGGTTTCGATCCCCGGATGATCGTGCTGTATGTAGAGAACGACCTGTGTGGGGCTCCGGAAGATCTGACCATCGGAGAGACTTTCGACTTTTTCCGTATTTTCTGCAACAGGTTGCAGCGTGACTATCCGGATACACCGCTATTGATCCTCTCCATGAAACCTTCCTTCGCCCGTATACGTATGCTACCTGCTCAACGCATCATCAACGTCCTGCTCCGGGAGTATGCAGAAATCACTCCCCGCTTTTATTTCCTCGATGTAGCCTCCTGTCTGTTCGACGAAAACGGAGAACTGCGGCCGGAATTATTCGCCTAAGACCGCCTGCACCTCAACAGAGAGGGATATGATCTGTGGAGAGAACGGGTGCGCCCGGAACTGGCACGTATTCTCAAAGAGAACCCTTAGAAACATCTGACACAGAGTTTATGCTCTTGACAAAATGATTCAAAATCATTCGATTTACTTTCTTTTATACAGCAAAATAGAACTTTCACTGATTTTTACAAACGAAAAACAAAGGCCACTGTAGAACATTTTGCATATACAAAGAATAGATATGCGACTTTTTGCATAATTAAACATGAAATATCTCTTCTTTATCCTGCAAACGACCTATCCTTTGTATGTAAACGACCTGTCCTTTGCAAGTAAACGACCTGTCCTTTGCAAACAAACGACCTGTCCTTTGCAGGAAGTGAGTTTTACTTACACAAAAACAGCATAAAATTTCTCTGGTTACTCTCTTCCTGAGACTAAAAAACAATACCATTTCGGCAACAATCCCAAACAAACTTATCTATCTGAACAAAGAATAGACTTATTTAAATTACAAGTTTCAACCATTCGCCAATAGCAATATAACAAAAAGACATTTAGCCAATCAAAATCCCGGGTTTATTTCATTTGGATGATCACACGCACTGAAATAAAAGAATCTGAGAAGGCAAAGAAAACATTTTGTCAGATCTGACAAAATGTAAATACCAAGCAACCGATTTGTATCCACTAAAGATTAAAAGTTTTATCAAATAAGAATATCTATGTATTTATTATTTCATACATTTGGTGCGGAGACTGTTCAGGGATCAGATTATAGGAACGACCCTGACAGTAAACGATCAGGTATGAATAAACAGAGACTTGTCCCATACCTGAATCTTATAATAAATGGTTCTCTTAACCTTAGTTGAAAAGTGCCATGCATATTTGTCCATATTTACAATGTATCTGTAGCCTTGAAG
>DALZBD010000005.1:0-25309 GCA_031977515.1 Bacteroides sp.
GTCATCGGTGGGGGAGCAGAAATAACAGTGAAAGTCATTACCACTCCTTTGGAGGAGGTTGTGGATGATATTCAGATCCATCAGCGTCCTACATTCTATGGAATCTTTGAAGAGGTTCTTCCCTATTACCTGGATCTGGGAGAATCTAAAGAACTCCGGATAGGTATAGCCGCCAGCTCTTCCCTGAAAAGTGTATTGCTGAGTTGCGAACGTTTTAATGAATGGCAACTTCCTCTCAGCCTGAATGTATTTAGCCTGAAAGACAGTGAACGTGAAAATCTGGCACAGAAGGGACTTGTTTATTCTTTGAAAGAGATCAGTGGAAAATCTGATATGCTGATTGTATTTGATGCTACTCTTGTCGAAAAGTTTACTGCGGAAGATGGTCAGATTCGTATCACAATATCGGCTACGGATGAAAATGGCAAAAGCCGTACGGAAGATTTGCTTTTGACTGTGGGAGGTGGTAATGTGGTTGCCAATCAGGTTCTTCCGCAGGAGGTCTTCTTCAATAGAGCTACATTGCGTGGACAGATCGTCAAAACACCTTTGGAAAGGGTATATTTCCGATATCGTGCAAGCGGACAGCAGGAATGGGAAGAAGTAGATCCTGATGTGGATGGAGATAACCTTTCGGCACAGATTACCGGCCTGCAAGAGGCCACTACGTATGAATATCAGATAGCAGAAGGAAATGAAGTCTATTCTATCTATACATTCACCACAGAGGGTGCACAATTGCCCAATAACAGTTTTGAAAGATGGTCGGGCACTTCTCCGATGTGGGTACATGCGGCAGATGAAGCCCGATTCTGGGATACGGGAAATGAAGGAGCTGCTACTCTTGGAGGCAATGTTACTGTATATGATGAGACTGTTTTTGCAAGCGGTAGCCGTTCGATCAAAATGCAATCGCAATTTGTAGGAGTGGGTATCTTTGGAAAATTTGCTGCGGGAAATGTATTTGCCGGAAAATATCTGAAAACCGATGGTACAGACGGAATCTTAGGTTTTGGACGTCCTTTCACAGATCGCCCGGTAAAACTCAAAGGATACATCAAGTACAACTGTGGTACTGTGGATAATGCAAATAATACCAGTTATCACGAACTGAGAACTGGTGACCCCGATCAGGGATCTATCTACATTGCAGTGGGTGACTGGGAAGGAGAAGAATATAACGGACAGAAATGGCCGTATATCATCAAAACAAAGTCTTCCGATCGTCAATTGTTTGACGCTGATGTGGCAGGTACCATTGCCTATGGAGAGAAGACTTTCGATGAATCTACTTCCGGAGAAGGAATGGTGACTTTTGAGATAGAACTGGATTACCGGGCTTGGGATCGTAAGCCAACACATATTGTGATCGTAGCATCAGCCAGTAAGTACGGAGATTATTTCACGGGAAGTGGTCAAAGCTGTATGTGGCTGGATGATTTGGAACTGGTTTACGAATGATTTGTTGACTGAACGCGTGAAAAGAGTATTATGTATGTTTATACTTCTTGTGTCCGGCATTCTGTGTGTCCGGGCACAGGAGTTTAAACGTAATATAGAGATGAATACCTTTGTCCCTAAAGGACAATGGATCGTAGGCAGTTCGGTATCCTATTCGGAACATACGGAGAAGAACTATCAGTTTTTTGTATTGGATGGTTTCAACTCCGATGGCTATACTTTCAAGGTGAGCCCGATGCTTCTGTATGCTTTTAAAGATAATCTGGCTCTTGGAGGGCGCTTTACTTACGGTCGTACACTTTTCAAAATGGATGGCCTGACTATTACGCTGGACGAGGACAATGAATTTGATATAGATGATCTCTATACACTGAAACATTCCTACTCCGGAATGGCTGTAATGCGCAACTACATCAACCTGGGTTCAAGTCGTCGTTTTGGTCTGTACAATGATGTTCAGGTGCAGATGGGCGGCAGTCAGTCCAAAATGGTGAGTGGAAGCGGAGAGTCTGTGACCGGTACATATGCTACCTCCACAGATCTGAGAATTGGGGTTGCTCCGGGAATGATTGCTTTTATCAATAACTATACTGCTGTAGAGGTCAGTGTAGGAGTTCTGGGTTTTAATTTCAGCAAGACACGTCAGACCACAGATCAGGTATATATCGGAGAACGTACAATGAATTCCGCAAATTTCCGGATCAATTTATTTTCTATAGGGTTGGGTATTGCATTCTATCTGTAACAAATGATTGGAAGATATATTATAGTAAGTGTGATCGGATTGTTGGCAGCTATGCAATCCACAGCTCAAATCACTGTGGATACTCTTCGCAACAGCTTTGGGCAGGATTCAGTGATCCATCATATTGTCATTATTCATGATACGATCTATATGGATCCTGTCCTGAAAATGAAAAATGAACTATCGGATGAGGATGTGATTTACACAAAAGGCATCGGACGTTACGACCGGGGAATTGCCAATTTCCGTTTCATTCCCCAGGGCAAATGGATCGGAGGGCTCACCGCCTCTTATGTAGACTTTGATAGCGACGACAGCCGGTTGCTCTTCTCACTGATCGAGGGATTTGACAGTCACCTGCGTATGATGTCGATCAAGCCTTTTATAGGATATGCCGTAAAAGACAATCTGATCATAGGTGCCAGACTGGGCTACAGCCATGCTGTAGGGCAGCTGGATAATCTTTCCATACAGATCGATGATATAGACGTTTCTCTGAGCAATATGCGCTATACGGAAGATCTTTACTCTTTTGCTCTTTTCCATCGTTCCTATGTGGGGCTGGATACTAACCGTCGTTTCGGTTTGTTCAATGAGACAGCTCTCGCCTATAACACAGGCACATCGCGTTTTTCAAGAGAGTTTCAGGAGCAGCCGAGGATCACAGATACCACCATACACGAACTGCATTTGGGTATAAACCCCGGGATCGCAGTTTTTATTATGCAGAATGTGAGTGCCGAATTTTCTTTTGGTGTTGCCGGACTGAAATTCCGGTATGAAAAGCAGAGAAACAATCAGGGGGAGACTGGGTCACGACACAAAAGTGGAGCTGATTTTAAGATCAATCTGTTTAATATAAATATTGGGATTACCTTCTGTTTGTAAGAGGATGAAAAGGTCATATATACATACTTTCTCTATCGTATCTGCTCTGTTGATCCTGCTGGTTAGCAGCTGCATTGAGAATGATCTGGATTATCCGCGGATAGCTGCGCAGATCACGAAGTTTACTGTGCGTGGTCAGATCGGAAATACAATCATCAACAATGAAAATCGTACGGTAACTGTTACTGTTGCCGATACTGTCTACCTTAAAAGAATTTATATCAATGAACTTGAGATGACAGAAGGCACTACTGCACAATTGGAACAAGGAACGCTTGTGGACCTGAGTACTTCAAAGAAAGTCACTCTTTCTTTGTATCAGGATTATGACTGGACCCTGATGGCCCAGCAGAATATTGAACGTGAGTTTAAGATAGCCGGTGACTTCATACAGGTAGGTGAGCCCGAGTTTTATCCCGAAGACTATTATGCAGTGGTTCGTGTTACCGACAAGGTCCCTTTGCAGGAACTCAGGATAGAACGGTTGAAACTGGGTCCTACCGGTTCTACCATCAACATGAGTGCCGAAGATCCCTATATCGAATGGGAGTATCTGGGCAACTATTGCAAGGCAACTGTGGTGGTAAACTACAGTGATTTTATCGTGATGGAAGAGTGGACTTTGTATATCTTCCAGACCGATATGACGGTCTCCACGCAGAAAGCGGATGCCTGGGTGAATGTTGCCTGGCTCTATGGAGAAGGACTGGCCGGAGCAGAGAACGGATTTGAGATCCGTGAGACCAGTACGGAAGAGTGGAGTGTTGTAGACGAGTCTTATCTGACTTTCAATGGTGGAAATTTTACAGCCCGTGTTCCTCATCTGAAAGAGAAGACTTCTTATGTGTGTCGTGCTTACTCGAATGGCAATTATGGGCAAGAGATTGCTTTCACAACAGGAGAAGCTATAGACCTTCCGGGAGGATCATTTGACGACTGGCATCTGGCCGGAAAAGTATGGTATCCGTATGGTGCGAATGATGTTCCTTTCTGGGATAGTGGAAACAGAGGAGCCGTTACAGTAGGAGAAAGCAACACAGTGCCCACCAGCGATATCTGGAGTGGAAAAGATAGCGGACAGGCTGCTTATCTGGAATCTAAGTTTATCGGGGTTGGTACGTTTGGAAAATTTGCTGCGGGTAACCTGTTTGTCGGTAAATATGTGGATACGGACGGAACAAATGGTATACTGGATTTTGGCAGACCTTTTACTGCCCGTCCTACAAAGCTGAAAGGATACTATAAATATAAAACCGGTCCTATAGATGAAGCTAAAGACAATGATTTTTCTTACCTCAAAGGACGTCCTGATACCTGCTGTATATATGTCGCTTTAGGTGACTGGGAAGAACCGGTTCGTATAAGAACCAAAGCTTCCGTACGTAAACTTTTTGATATAAATGATCCGAATATCATAGCTTATGCAGAGTTTAATACGGGCAATACAGTCAGCAGTTACCGGGAACTGGAACTGGAACTGAAATATCGGGCAACAGATCGTGTACCTACTTACCTCATTATTGTCTGTACAGCCAGTAAGTATGGTGATTATTTTGTGGGTAGTACTTCCAGTGAATTGTATATAGACGAGTTTTCTCTGGAGTATGACTACTAATGTTGGCAGATGAATGACTCCCAATAATTTGATTGACATTAATCAGTAAGGATAGATTTGCTTCTATAGGAAAAAAGTCGATTCTCTGAGAAACGCTTTGTAGATACTGTTTAGAAGTGCAGAGCGTTTTTATTTATGCCGGTACAGCAATCGTGTGTATGCTTGAAAAAAATAAATAATATCGGGATGGCCATTTCTTTACTTTAAAAATGCTGATTTTGAATAGGTTGTTATTAGACCAGAATTGGTGACCAAAAAAATAAAATTGGTAACCAAATCCAAATGGTTTGGTTACTAATAGGATATTTTCCATGCATACCCTGTATGGACTGATACGGATAGTTTTCTTTTCCCCCAAATATACAAAGACACTCTATAAAAAACAAGCGCCTGACTCCGGCAAAGGGATCAGGCGCTTTTACTATGACAATTGAGATATCGGGCTGATTATTACAATATACCTTGTGCCATCATGGCTTTCGCCACTTTCATGAATCCGGCGATGTTGGCGCCCTTCACGTAGTTGATGTATCCGTCTGCTTCGGTACCGTACTGTACACAAGCTTCGTGGATATTCTTCATGATGCTCTTCAGCTTTTCATCTACCTCTTCTTCGCTCCAACTCAGTTTGATAGAGTTCTGAGTCATTTCCAGACCAGATACCGATACACCACCCGCGTTAGCTGCTTTACCCGGAGCATACAGAACCTTAGCATCCTGGAATATTTTGATCGCTTCCGGAGTAGAAGGCATATTGGCTCCTTCGGATACAGCCATTACGCCATTGGCAACCAATGCCGCAGCGTCGTCTCCGTTGATCTCGTTCTGGGTAGCAGAAGGCAAAGCGATGTCACCTTTTTCTCCCCAGGGACGTGCTCCTTCTACATACTTGCAACCGTATTTGTCTGCATACTCACGGATACGACCGCGGTAGAGGTTTTTCAGTTCCATGATGTAGTCCAGCTTCTCGCGGTCGATACCTTCCGGATCGTAGATGTAACCGTCAGAGTCTGACATGGTCACTACTTTACCACCCAGTTCCAGAACTTTTTCAGTGGTATACTGAGCTACGTTACCGGAGCCGGATACCAGACACACTTTGCCCTGCAGATCCGTACCTTTGGTTTTCAGCATTTCCATCAGGAAGTAGATGTTACCGTAACCGGTAGCTTCCGGACGGATCAGTGATCCACCAAACTCACGGCCTTTACCAGTCAATGTACCGGTAAACTCATGAGTTAGTTTCTTGTACATACCAAACATGAAGCCTACTTCACGACCACCTACACCGATATCACCCGCAGGTACGTCGGTATCCGGGCCAATGTGGCGCCACAGTTCCAGCATGAATGACTGTACGAAACGCATTACTTCAGCGTTAGACTTTCCGCGCGGAGTGAAGTCGGAACCACCTTTACCTCCACCCATAGGCAGTGTAGTCAGTGCGTTCTTGAATGTCTGCTCGAAAGCGAGGAATTTCAGGATAGAAAGATTCACAGAAGAGTGAAAACGGATACCACCTTTGTAAGGACCGATGGCGTTATTGTGCTGTACACGGTAGCCCATGTTGGTCTGTACATTGCCTTTGTCGTCTACCCAGGTCACACGGAACTGGTATACTCTTTCGGGGATGCAAAGACGCTCGATCAGGTTGGTCTTATCAAATTCGGGGTGTTTGTTATATTCTTCTTCGATGGTGAAGAGTACCTCTTCTACTGCCTGATGATACTCTGGTTCGTTGGGGAACCTTCTTTTCAAATCGTCTAATACCTTAGCTGCGTTCATAATGTTCTCTACTTTTATTGGTTGTTATAATTCACATTCGATCTGAAGAGTCTGTATAGTGATGGGGAAAAATCAAACAGACCCTATGTCTAAGTTTGCGGTTGCAAAAGTAAACATAAAAATTAAACGAACAAACACTTTATAAAGAAAAAGAGAGAAAAAGATGAAAAATGCTATTCAAAGTTGGTAAAAATGAATAAAAAGATATTATTTCTTTTTCCTGACGGACTTATAGACAGGGATGAATACAAAGAGTCCCGACATGATCAGGGAGACGATCACCGGTCCATCAATGCGCTCGACACTGACAAGGACAATGTAGCATAGTGCAAACCACAGAAGGGAAATACATACGATCTGAGAGGTAGATAAAGGCCTTTTCATGATGACACAAATTTATTTACGATTTACGAATTTACGATTGAAATTACAAAACTGATATACACCTTAAGACAGGTCCTCAGCATGTAACTCCAATCGTAAATCCTAAATTGTCCAATCGTAATTTATTTTATTTTTCCGCTTTCTTTTTGTAAACGATAGCGTCGATAGTCGCAACTGCGGTAATGTTCACAATATCGCGTACCGAACTTTCGATATCGGTAAAGTGGATCGGTTTGTTGAGACCCATCTGGATGGGGCCGATCAGTTCCGTATCGGTCATTGCCTGTATCAGTTTGTAACCCGAGTTGGCCGAGCTGAGGTTGGGGAATACCAGTGTATTCACATCTTTTCCTTTCAGGCGGGTGAACGGATATTTCGCGTCGCGCAGTTCGCGGTTCATCGCAAAGTTTACCTGCATTTCACCGTCGATAGCCAGATCCGGATAGTTTTGCTGCATATATTCTACTGCTTCGTGCACCTGTGCCGGGCTTCCTGCCTGATCCGAACCGAAGTTGGAGTAAGACAGCATGGCCATGACCGGAGTATGATTGAAGAAACGCACCGTCTGTTCGGCCAGCTTGGCAACGTCTATCAATGTTTCCGTATTCGGGTGGCGATTGATCAGTGTATCTGCCAGGAAGTAGGTTCCTTTTTTAGAGTTGAGGATGTGCATCGTGCCAAAGTTCTTGTATTCCGGACGGATACCGATTACCTCTTTGGCCACCTTGATCGTATTGCTGTATTTCGTATAAAGACCCGTGATGAATGCATCCGCATCTCCTGTTTCCACCATCATCATACCAAAGTAGTTGCGCTCAAACATCTTATCATTGGCCTCTTCGTAAGTGGCTCCTTCACGGGCACGTTTTTCCGCGAGGATGCGGGCGTAGCGTTCGCGACGTTCTGCTTCACGGTCGTGACGCAGGTTGACGATCTCGATACCTTCCAGGCTGAGGTCAAGATCTCTGGCAAGCTTCTCTATACGCTCGTCATTTCCCAACAGGATCGGATGGCAGATGCCTTCGGCTTTTGCCTCTACGGCTGCTTTCAGCATATTGGGGTGGATACCCTCTGCATATACTACCCGTTGCGGGTTGCGGCGTGCCATATCGTAGAGCTGGCGGGTCAGTTTGGATTCATACCCCATCAATTCGCGCAGACGCAATTTGTAGGCATCCCAGTCTTCGATCTGTTTGCGGGCTACTCCGCTGGTCATGGCTGCTTTGGCTACTGCCATGGATACCTCTGTGATCAGACGCGGATCTACCGGTTTCGGAATGAAATATTCTGCTCCGAAAGTCAGGTTGTTCACACTGTAAGCTTCGTTCACCACATCGGGTACAGGCTGTTTGGCCAGGTCGGCAATCGCATGTACGGCAGCGATCTTCATCTCTTCGTTGATGGCTTTCGCCTGTGTGTCCAGAGCTCCGCGGAAGATATAGGGGAATCCGATCACGTTGTTGATCTGGTTGGGATAGTCCGAACGTCCGGTAGCCATCAACACGTCCGGGCGGGCGCTCATGGCGTCTTCGTAAGAGATCTCCGGAGTAGGGTTGGCCAGTGCAAATACGATAGGCATAGCTGCCATCGAACGGATCATATCCTGTGATACCACATTTCCTTTGGAAAGCCCGAGGAATACATCTGCTCCTTTGATCGCTTCTTCCAATGTGCGGATATCGGTGCGGTCAGTAGCGAAATAACGCTTCTGTTCATTCAGGTCGGTGCGATCTTTGCTGATCACTCCTTTGCTGTCCACCATGAAGATATTTTCCAGTTTCGCTCCCAGCGATACATACAGTTTGGTACAGGATACAGCCGAAGCCCCGGCTCCGTTCACCACGATCTTTACCTCTTCGATCTTTTTGCCTGCTACTTCCAGGGCGTTGAGCAATCCCGCGCTGGAGATGATGGCCGTACCGTGCTGGTCGTCATGCATCACCGGAATATCCAGTTCCGCTTTCAGGCGCTCTTCGATCTCAAAACATTCGGGTGCTTTGATATCCTCGAGGTTGATCCCTCCGAACGTCGGAGCGATAGCTTTTACCGCCTGGATAAATTTCTCCGGGTCTTTCTCGTCGATCTCAATGTCAAAGACATCAATACCCGCGTATATCTTGAACAGAAGTCCTTTTCCTTCCATGACCGGTTTGCCACTCAGGGCACCAATGTCTCCCAGGCCCAGCACTGCCGTACCGTTGGAAATTACTGCTACGAGGTTTCCTTTGGCAGTGTATTTGTATGCGTTTTGTGGGTCTTTTTCAATTTCCAGGCAGGGTTCGGCTACTCCCGGCGAGTAGGCGAGCGACAGGTCACTCTGTGTACTGTAGGGTTTGGTGGGTACTACTTCTATCTTTCCCGGTTTGCCTTGTGAATGGTAGAGCAAAGCGGCCTCTTTGGTGATTTTAGCCATGTTCGATCGGTTTTTAGTATAAAGTTATCAATGGTTGCAAAAGTAAACATAAATGCGATAAAGTGTTACTGTATATTAGTAAATAGAACAATATTTATGATAAAAGGGACAAAAATAACAAGGCGGAAGCAGGGATGAAAACAAGTTGGGAAAATGAGCGGGTGTCCGGAAAGTATAAAGAGGATGCGTCATCTATCTATATGATGGCGCATCCTCTTTTTTATGTATGAAATAGTTTCTTACCGATTCAATGCCTGTTCGATATCAGCGATCAGATCGTCTGCGTTTTCTATGCCGACTGAAAGACGGATCAGATCCGGACGTACGCCCGCCTCCAGCAACTGCTCATCGCTGAGTTGGCGATGGGTATGGCTGGCCGGATGAAGCACACAGGTGCGCGCGTCTGCCACATGCGTCACGATAGCGATCAGTTCCAGCGAATCCATGAAACGGATAGACACCTCCCGTCCGCCTTTCAGGCCAAATGAGATCACTCCGCATGAGCCGTTGGGCATGTATTTCTGTGCCAGCTCGTAGTAAGGATTATCCGGCAGACCGCAGTAGTTGACCCAGGACACTTTCTCATTCTGCGAGAGATATTCCGCTATTTTCTGTGCGTTGCGACAGTGCTGCACCATGCGCAGGTGAAGAGTTTCCAGACCGATGTTGAGCAGGAAAGCATTCTGCGGACTTTGTATACTCCCCAGGTCGCGCATCAGTTGTGCCGTCGCTTTGGTGATATAAGCCAGTTCTCCGAACGCTTTCGTGTAGGTCAGTCCATGATAAGATTCATCCGGAGTACACAATCCGGGGTATTTATCCGCGTATGCATCCCAGTCAAACCTGCCACTGTCTACGATACATCCTCCCACGGCTGTGGCATGTCCATCCATGTATTTGGTAGTAGAGTGTACTACGATGTCTGCTCCCCATTCGAAGGGACGGCAATTGATCGGTGTCGGGAAGGTGTTGTCCACGATCAGGGGAACGCCCTGGCTGTGTGCGATACGGGCAAATTTCTCTATGTCCAGTACTTCCAGTGAAGGGTTGGATATACTCTCTCCGAAGAGTGCTTTCGTATTGGGTTGGAAGGCGGCGGTGATCTCTTCTTCCGGAGCGTCGGGGCTGACGAAGGTTACTTCGATCCCCAGTTTCTTCATGGTTACCCCAAAGAGATTGAACGTGCCTCCGTAGATGGCCGAAGAGCATACAAAGTGGTCGCCGGCCTGGCAGATGTTGAATATGGCATAGAAATTCGCAGCCTGTCCGCTGGCAGTAAGCATGGCGGCAACTCCGCCTTCCAATGCGGCGATCTTGGCAGCTACCGCGTCATTGGTCGGGTTTTGCAGACGGGTGTAAAAATAGCCTGCTTCCTCCAGGTCGAAGAGGCGTGCCATCTGTTCGCTGGTATCGTATTTGAAAGTGGTACTCTGGTAGATGGGAAGTACACGGGGCTCACCTTTTTTAGGCTGCCATCCTGCCTGTACACAAAGGGTTTCGGGTTTTAGTTTCTCAGACATAGATCACGGGTATATAATTTATAGTTATAGAATGATGCATTTTCAACAGATACGTATCTCTTCTTGCGCCTCATGAGGGAAAGAGAGACTGTGTTGTATTCAGTTGCATAAAAAATGATTCTCAGACAAAAGTAAGGAAAAATATTGTATATTTGTTAGCCGTAGACACGAAACAGACGATTGCCGCGGCGATTGTCTTTGCAATACCTATAAACACAATGATCCGATTGATATGTACTGTTTTCTTCTCTTTGTTTCTGTATACGTTGTGTGCGCAGGAGCAGGCCAAACCTTGTCAGGGAGAAGGGATCTATGCTTTCCTGAAGCGGCACAACCGCACGGGGAAAGCTCACCACGATGCATTCATTGAGTTGAATCGTAGCAAACTGGGCAAGAACAACAGTCTCAGGATGGGGGTGAATTACCGGCTTCCTCCGTTGAAAGGTTCTTCTTCTACCGCGGCTGCTTCCTCTTCCGGTCGTACTTCTGCCACAGCTTCCGGAAGGATACACGAACCTCTTTTCGGAAAGAAACTTGCAGATGTAGAGATCAAAAGCGATCGTCTCAAAGATGCCTGCTTCTATATTGTCAGCGGACACGGTGGCCCCGATCCGGGAGCTATTGGTAAGGTGGGGAATATCGAATTGCATGAAGATGAATATGCTTATGATGTAGCGTTGCGCCTGGCCCGCAACCTCATGATGGAAGGAGCCAGAGTACACATCATCATTCAGGATGCAAAAGACGGTATCCGGGATGATAAATACCTTGCCAATAGCAAGAGAGAAACCTGTATGGGGGCTCCGATCCCACTCAATCAGGTAGAACGGCTCAAGCAGCGCAGCAATAAGATCAATCAACTGTATAAGGAAGATAGTAAGAAATACAAGTATTGCCGGGCTATCTTTATTCATATAGACAGTCGCAGCAAGAAGCAGCAGACAGATGTCTATTTTTACTACAACGATAAGAAGCCGGCCAGCAAACAACTGGCGAATGCCATGAAGAATACTTTTGAACAAAAATACAAACGACACCAGCCCAACCGCGGGTTCACAGGTACAGTGAGCGCACGCAGTCTGTATGTGCTGAACAATACGACACCTGTTGGTGTCTTTACGGAGTTGGGGAATATTCAGAATACATTCGATCAGCGCCGCTTTGTGATCAGCGACAATCGTCAGGCACTGGCCAACTGGCTGTGCGAAGCTTTTCGTACGGACTATGCGGATACACTGAAAAAGTAAGCTATCTGTCAGCTACTTGTGATTGAGTCGTATTGATTAATGAACTGTTTGGATTTTATCTTCGCTGACCGATGTGTTGACTTCGTCGACTGTTGGCTCGTTATTTCGTCAGCTTTTTTGTATGCTGAGACGCAAAGTATTGCGTCTCTACAAGTGAATCGCTTTCAAGAGAAAGAAAACAAACAAGCTGGGTGTAGAGACGCGTATTTGCGTCTTAATAGTTGCGTATCCATATTAAAGTATTCATATTAACGTCTTCATAAAGAAACGAGCAGAATTTAAACAATTTCTAACAAACTATAAGAGGTGAATCCATGGAGCCTTGCCTGTTTTTCAAGCAAATTTATCTACATTTGCGCCTGTCATGTAAAGAGATTGTTTGTTAAGAAAAGAATTATGAAAATCTTACCTTTCCTTATTATACTGGCTGTGTTTATCGGAGCCCATGTGTATGTGTTTTATCGGTTGTGGCAGATGATGCCTCCAGTCCTTACGGGTCGTATTCTGCTTGTTGCGGGTGGCGTGCTGGCCTGTTGTTCCATTTTCCTGTTTTTCCTGGTGAGAGATTCTCTTCCTTATACTCCCGCCAGTCTGCTCTATACCTTCAGCACCTCCTGGATCTTTATTTTTCTCTATCTTTTTATGGCTCTTCTGGTACTGGATGTTGTACGGTTGACTCATCTGTTTCCTTTGCATAAATACCTGTATGGTAACTGGTGGGCCTTTGGTGGTGTCTGGGCAGTTGTCGGGTTGATCATGTTGGGAGGATATGTACGTTATCTTCACAAAAACCGGGTAGAGTTGGAACTGCGTTCTCATCGTACCGGTGAAGCCGGGCAGTGGATAAAGATCGTTGCGATGAGCGATATGCATCTGGGATATAGTATCGGTCCGAAAGAACTGGAAGGCTGGGTGCGGAAGATCAATGAAGAGAAACCGGACATTATCCTGATCCCGGGAGATGTGATAGACAACAGTGTGGTACCTTTGTATGCACGTAATATGGCAGATGTGATGAAACAGCTTGATGCCAGATATGGGGTATATGCCTGTATGGGAAACCACGAGTATATTTCTCATGCGGCACCCAGTCAGGAATGGCTGACGGGAGCCGGGGTGCATGTCCTGCGCGATTCGGCTGCTTTGGTAGATAGTCTCTTTTATGTGGTGGGCCGGGAAGACCGTTCGAATCCCGGGCGTAAGCCCGTTGCAGACCTTGTGCGTGATCTGGATCCTTCTGTCCCGGTTATCTTACTTGACCACCAGCCTTATCATCTGGAAGAAGCGGCGGCTGCCGGAGTGGATCTGCAACTTTCCGGTCATACCCACCGGGGACAGGTCTGGCCTATCAACTGGATCACCGATCGTATCTACGAGATATCCCATGGGTATCTGAAAAAAGAAGATACACATATCTATGTCAGTTCCGGGATAGGTATCTGGGGAGGTAAATTCCGCATCGGATCACGTTCGGAATATGTGGTGATCCATTTTTTTGTACCCGATCCGCAGGGGGATATCATAGAATACGAAGATCGGGATTGAGCATTTATTTATTCAACCCACTTTGCGCATAGCCGTCAGGTTAAGGATTGGGAGCTCCGTAGGGGCTACCGTTTATACATATCTTGATTTTCATTGTTGATCTCTATCTTTGATCGGGATTTAATCTCTCTGTTTGATGTGCATTTCTGACTTTCGATGTATCTGTAGCCTCACCAACATAGTTGCGATGGAAGATACAGCCTATAACGTGTTCATACACAAAACTATCTGTAGCCTTGTAACGCCTCTTCAAGGCTACAGATACATCGCAAATCACATACATATGTTATTCATTAAATACAACCAGTGGAAATCACATACATCTGGCATAACCTGATAAACAGAAGCATACTATATAAAAGACAGCATGCTTCTGTTTAAACTATTACATAGGATTGTTTTTTTATAAAAAAGATATGTATAAACGGCGATGCTACTTTGGGGTTGAAGAGAAAAATTCACTTGTTACCCCCAGTCGCTTCACTTGGGGTATTAGCTCCGCTGACCGATGGTTGACTTCGTCGACCGTTGGTTCATATTCAAGCCTTTTGGGCTTGGGGAGAAAGCAATCGCTTACGATTTATAACTATCTCAATTAACAGAGGATACTTTTGAAAAAACCTTTTTATGTAAGAGCAGAGGTTTATATGTTGAGGCTATCCAATTAAGAAAAGGTGCTTCGGAATTTACATCCGGAAGCACCTTTTTCTCTCTCTAACAAATAAACCCTATTGAAAACTAACAAACAAACGAAGATTGTTTTTTATTATGAACATCTGACAAAAGAAATTTCTCTTTTTCATCGAGTCTTATATGCATTCCCTGCATTCGTATGATCCTGAATATCTTTATGTACCAACAAGTCTTTTTGTGTTTGTAGGATTTACCTGTGCAAAAGTAGATGCTTTTGCGATTGACTCAAATACCCCGATTGTGGTATTTTTATAACAAAAAGCAGGTAGAGTGTTTGAAATATGAAAGATTATTTCTATGTTTGCATAGAAAATAATAGAACAATAGAAAGAAGCATATTTCATAAATAAACGATCAGTAGTAGCAATCTCCAGAAATCGCCAAACTATTATGGATGGTACATTTGCTACGGTATTTCTTCACTCTACGGGGGTGTGGCGTTATCGGGTTATGTATTGGGTGTTTGGCGATACCTTGGAGATAATCCGGTGATAAAACCACCCCCCGTTTTATATATCGCCGGAGAGTCTTCTACTGTAATTCGAAGTAGAGAGGATGATTATAGAAAAAGTAGAACACAAGGTTGCCCGGAGTTTTGCGACATTACAGGAGAATCTGGACAAGAGATACGACAAGATCGAAGAATTTCTGTTACAGCAGGGATTGAAGGGAGTAGAGCCTGTGTTTGATGCGTACCTGAAGACTTGTTACATACAATGTGACTCTCTCGCCGGAGATGAGATCCGGTTTACTATTCCCTGGAACCGTCGGGATGAAGCAGGTGTAAAATGTAAAAATGCCCTATACCTGGTGGATGCCGGGACATCAGTCAATCCGTACATCGATCATTGTTTCGAACATTATCAGCGTCTGGATGCGTTGGAATGGATAGATATGAAAAACAATGATCTTATCGTATTGCATATTTCTGAGGGAGGATTTATGTTTGCATTCCATCGTCTGGACAAAAAGGAAATCCGGAGGCTTCTGGAAAAGAGTGTAATTGCCTAAAATTCTTTTCTGAGTCGTTCCAGGATGTTATATACAGCCGGGCAGGTAGCTGCATTGCGTACGGTGAGTGTTCCTATCTGCAGGAAGCGCTTCCGGTCGGTGTGTGGATATTCGCGGCAGGCTTTCGGTCGGTCTTCATAGATGAAGCAATAGTTATCTACTCCCAGAAAGGGGCAGGGCATTTCTTTGAAAACATAGTCGCCGTCTTCATCTATGCGCAGGTAGGTGTCTATCACTGCCGAAGGCTTCATGCGTAGCGAACGTGCCATCTTGTCGATGTCTTTGTCGGTGATCAGCGGCCCGAGGCTACGACAGCAATTGGCACAGGTCAGGCAGTCGGTCTTTTCGAATTCCTCTTCATGAAAAAGGTGTACCGTATCGTCCAGCTCCCGGGCGCGGCCTTTCTTTATTGCTTTGAAAAAGGCTTTGTTTGCTTTTTCCGATTGACGTGCTTTCTCTTTCAATTCATCCTTATCCATGTGCATCTACTACTTTTGTGATTCTGCCGACAAAGATAAAGATATTTACGATGTGTGGATTTACGGTGTGCAATGGTTTTGTCCGACACAGGTCATTTTCCTGATAGTGGGTTGGGGATGCATGAGCAGAACAGATAAAAAAAGAGTTTTCCCGAAAGAAAACTCCTGTATGATTATGGATCAGCGACTGGTTGGCTTGCCTTTATAGAATTTCTTCCAATTGTCTTTGGCATATCCTTTGCCCTGATTCTCAAAAGAATTGGCTGTGGCTTCTTTGATCTCTTTTCCGTCATAAAAGACCTTCCAGGTATCTTTTGCATATCCATCTCCTAAAGTTTTGAATGAATGGGTGGTGGCACCTTTGACCTCTTCTCCCTTGTAAAATACCTTCCAGTTGTCTTTTGCGTATCCTCCTCCCAGATCCTGGAACGAATGGGCGGTGGCTGCTTTGATCTCTTTCCCATTGTAGTATACGTGGAAATTATCTTTCGAATAGCCTCCTTTCGGAGAAGAATTATGGTTGTGAGGGTGGGATGTAGCACCTGTGTTCGTATCAGCTCTTTTCGATACTTTGCCCATATGGTATGTGTTTCTGTTGTCTCTGGCATACCCATCTCCGGAGTATTCGAATGAAGAGACAGAGACTCCCGGTATTTCCGATCCGTTGTAATAAGCTTTCCTGTTGTCTTTTGCATATCCTCCACCTATGTGTGTAAAGGAAGGAGAGGAGGCATGTCTGATCTCTTTTCCTTTGTAAAACACTTTTGTGTTGTCTTTTCCATAACCTTCTCCTATACTTTGGAAAGATTGGGCAGAGGCTCCTTTGATCTCTTTTCCGCGGTAATACACACGGACGTTGTCTTTTGAATAGTCATCTCCGGAGGAGTGTGGGCGTCGGGAAGGATTTTGTGTCACTTCAGTTCCTTCACGATGGTACTCCCTGGCAGACAGTTTATCTGTATAAAGGAATAGTAAGTTCAAAATGAGTAGTACAGTTAGTTTTTTCATTGTGTGAGTATATTTTTTTCGTCCGCTAATATACTCACTTTGCAGGAAGGGGCGGTTATAAAAAAGTATAAAATAGCCGGAGGTGTGTCTTTTCTGTAGAATCCGGATCAGTTTGTCAGTCGCAGGGGAGATTCAGTCGGTCAGTCTTAGTCGTCAGTCGGTTAGTCGGAGGGGAGATATTCTCCCCGACTATTTACTATAAGGAGTTTTGCTCCGGTAAAATCACAAAATTTGCTTTCTGTTATAAGAACATGTGATCGTGGCTGACTATAATTCCTGATAGTAGAAACAGCGGGAGTACAACTCCCGCTGGACGGGTGGACGGAGAGCGAGGTACGCCCCTCCATTGGTTGGGCGGAGGGATGTATAGAGGAGGATAAGAGAAATGGAGATACAACGGATATTACCTGCGTATAACTGAACGTCTTTTTATTGATTTTACTTTTCATCTTTTCTCAAACTGTTTTGTCCGGTTGAAGAAAATCCTTTATCTTTGTTGATATTTAAATCTAAATAACTTCTTGTTTTTGATACATTCTATGAGGATAAAAGGCTAAGACAGATGGCTTCCGCCTACGGGGCTGAGATACATCTTTACTGATCACACTTTTGCACGGAAGTTATGTGACCTCCTGTGCGCTGATTTTTATTTATCTGAAATCTTTTTAATTTTTCCGTGTAGGGATTACTTATGTTCTCTGTGAAAGAGATCGGGTCATCAACCTGTAGACCGGAATTCTAAAATTTATCCTCATGCAATCCAATTGGAAAAAAATATTCGCTATTATATGGACGGGGCAGTTTTTCTCACTGCTCAGTAGCACGGTTGTGGGTTATGCCGTCGTTTTGTGGCTCAGTATGGAGACAGGCTCGGCAGAGATGCTGGCCTATGGTACCATTGCTGCTTTGTTGCCCCAGGCTGTTCTTGGACTTTTTACCGGAGTGTATATCGATCGCTGGAATCGCAAACTGACGATGATCCTGTCGGATAGTTTCATTGCGGTTTCTACTCTTTTGCTTGCCCTGCTGTTCTGGCTGGGCGAAGCTCAGCTGTGGCACATCTTTTTTTTACTCACGTTGCGTTCTATCGGTTCTGCTTTTCACATGCCTGCTATGCAGGCTTCCGTGCCCTTGCTGGCTCCCAAAGAAGAACTCACCCGGATTGCCGGGATTAGCCAGATGATACAGTCGGTCTGCAACATCGGAGGTCCTGCCATTGCCGCGTTGCTGATCGGCTGGATGGAGATGGGAAGTATTCTGCTGTTTGATGTGGCAGGAGCGGCCATAGCCTGTATCTCTCTGCTATTTGTGAAGATACCCAATCCCGAACGCAAGGATAAGGCTGCTAAGGTACAGCTCTGGAAAGAGACCCGGGAAGGACTCTACGAGATCCGTCGTCACCGGGGTATGCCATGGCTGTTCCTGTTTTCTACCGGAGCTATGTTTTTCATTATGCCGGTAAGCGCTATATTCCCACTGATGACTTTGCACCATTTCGGAGGTACTACTTTTCAGGTCGGACTCGTGGAAGTGGTCTGGGGTGGTGGAGCTTTGCTGGGTGGTTTTCTGATGGGTGTACGCAATTACAAGGTCAACAAGGTACTGCTCATCAATCTGATGTATGTATGGATCGGGACAAGTTTTCTGGTATCCGGTCTGTTGCCTGCCAGTGGCTTTGTCTGGTTCATGGTGCTGACGGCTATCGGAGGAGTATCCGGAGCAGTCTATCAGGCATCCTTTATTTCAGTGGTGCAGACAAAGATCGACCCGGCTGTGTTGGGCAGGGTGCTTTCGTTGTTTTTCAGTTTCAGCCTTTTCCCTTCTGTGGTGGGCCTCATGGCTACCGGATTTGTGGCCGATACCATTGGATTTGGTCATACATTTGTGATTTGCGGAGCGATGAATTGCCTGATCGGTGTATTCGCCTGCTTCATGCCTTCGGTATTGAAACTGGGAAAATAAAAGCATACACCCTTGTCTGTATATACTGTCGGGCGGGTGTTGATAAAATGCAAATAACTTTTCCTTTCCGTACTTGATATTTTGCTGCGGTATGTCTATTTTTGGAGAAAATAGGATGTGCTTTGGCCATATTATTTCAGATATAAGAACAAAAGAACATATTTTCCTTTTTTAGCTTGTTTGCAGAGTCTTATTTTTCATAATTTGTGTTCTTTTGTTGCTATGTCTGAAAAACAGGTGTAACTGCTAAACTATATGAAGTCATGAACAGAGAACAATACCTTCCTGTATTCCAGTATATATCCGGAATATTTTGGTGAAAATATCTGTCAACAATGCATAAGATCAGATGAAAGCCAGTGTCCTGGATAAGGTGAAGATACTTGCCGAGTCGGCCAAGTATGACGTGTCCTGTGCGTCGAGCGGTACCAAGCGGCAGAACAAAGCCGGAGGAATTGGTAATACCGTGGGCGGCCTGGGGGTATGCCATAGTTTTGCCGAAGACGGGCGTTGTATCTCGTTGCTGAAGATCATGCTCACCAATCATTGCATCTACGACTGCGCCTATTGTGTCAATCGCAGAAGCAACGACCTCCCGAGGGCTACTTTGTCGGTGACGGAACTGGTAGACCTGACCATTGAATTTTACCGACGCAACTATATCGAAGGGCTTTTCCTGAGTTCGGGTGTGGTACGCAACGCAGACTATACGATGGAACGTATGGTGCGGGTGATCAAAGACCTGCGGCAGGTGCATCGGTTCAACGGATACATCCACATGAAGAGCATTCCGGGTGCCAGCCGCGAACTCGTCAACGAAGCCGGGCTGTATGCCGATCGCCTGAGTGTGAACGTAGAGATTCCCAAAGAGGAGAGCCTGAAATTGCTGGCTCCGGAAAAAGATTTTCAGACAGTCTTCCAACCCATGCGATACATTCAGCAGGGAGTATTGGAAAACAAGGAAGACCGCAGGAAATACCGCCATGCTCCCCGGTTTGCCCCGGCAGGACAGAGTACACAGGTGATCGTAGGTGCTACTCCGGAGACAGATAAGGATATCCTTTTTCTCTCTTCCGCGCTTTACAAACGTCCGACCATGCGCCGGGTCTATTATTCCGGATATGTCTCGGTCAATACTTACGACAATCGGTTGCCGGCACTCAAACAACCTCCGCTGGTCCGTGAAAACAGACTCTATCAGGCCGACTGGCTGATGCGCTTCTATCAGTTCAGAGTAGACGAGATCGTGGACGATGCATTTCCGGATCGTGATCTCGAAGTGGATCCCAAACTGGCCTGGGCACTGAGGCATCCGGATCAGTTTCCTGTGGATATCAACCGTGCCGATTACGAGATGATCCTTCGTGTGCCGGGTATCGGGGTGAAGTCGGCTAAGCTGATCGTGGTATCCCGACGCTACTCGAAGCTGGGGTTTTATCAGCTGAAAAAGATCGGTGTGGTGATGAAGAAAGCACAGTATTTCATTACCTGCCACGAACTGCCTGCAAAGACTATAAATGAACTCTCTCCGCAGACCGTGCGGGGGTTACTACTTCCTCGTCCCAGGAAGAAAGAGGACGACCGGCAACTGAAACTTCTGTTTACCGACGAATAATGAATATCTTTGTCTACGATCGCACTTTCGACGGATTGCTTACGGCTGTCTTTGATGCCTATTTCCGTCGTACGTTTCCGGACGTGTTGCTGGGACCGGACGAGACCGTACCGCTTTTCTACGACGAGTTGGTGGAGGTGATCACGGATGAGGAAAAGTCGGAACGTGTATGGGCATCGTTGCAGAACCGATTGTCCCGCGGAGCCCTGACTTGTCTGACACAGAGTTGGTTGTCCGAACTGCCTGAGATCGGGATTATAGCGTTTCGCTACATCCGCAAGACACTGGATTCGCCCCGATCCATAGAGGGGAATTTCGGAGATCCGGATGTATTGCAACTGGCACAGATATGGAAGCGGGTAGGGCGTGAACGCCATGCACTGGTGCAGTTTGTACGGTTTCAGAAAGCGGAAGACGGTACCTATTTCGCTGCCTTCGAGCCTGCGGCCAATGTGCTTCCGCTGGTAATACCTCATTTCAAAGATCGGTTTGCCGATCAGAAGTGGATCATATACGACATGAAGCGTAGGTACGGATATTATTATGACCTGAAGGAGGTAACGGAGATCACACTGGAAGGGGAGGCTGCCCATCTGGTCACCGGCATGCTGGACGAGAGTATCATGGACCGGAACGAGAAATTGTTTCAGCAGATATGGAAGACTTATTTCAAATCCATTGCTATCCGGGAGCGCATGAATCCGCGGAAGCATCGGCAGGATATGCCGGTGCGGTACTGGAAATATCTGACAGAGAAACAAGGATAGAGAGGAATTACTTATGGAGTTTATATTCAATAGAGCAACCAAAGAAGATACAGGAGCACTTGCTCAACTGATGGATGAAGTGCGGGCCGCACTGGAGCATCCGGAGTGGTTTGCTTTGTATGATTTTGAGGAGTATATACAGGATATTTTGGATACGGATAAGGGCCGGGTATGGAAAGCTGTGGATCCGGATACCCGTCAGATCGCTGCCATGTATACGGTGGTATATCCCGGAACAGATCCGGATAACCTCGGAAGGGACATCGGATTGTCCGCTCCGGAACTTCTGCGGGTGGCTCACATGGATGCTGTTGTGGTGCATCCTCTGTATCGGGGATATGGCCTGCAACAGAAACTGACTATGCTGGTAGAGCAGGAGGTGTGTGCGGAAGGATTCCGGTATCTGATGTGCACCGTGCATCCTGATAATGTATATTCCAGGATCAATATGGAGAAATGCGGCTACCGGGTGGTGAAAGAGGCTCTCAAGTACGGAGGACTGCCACGACTTATTTTTCTGAAAACAACTGAATGATCTTAGGCGGGCAGGAAATCAATAGTACATGGTACCACACATTGTGTAACAGTAATAATGTTCTGACAGGAGAATTGCCTGCCGCGTTTCATGGGACTACCTGTCTATGAGACGCAAAGTATTGCGCCTCTACAAGTGGATCTCTTTCCTCTTTCAAAAGAAAATATAAATGATGTAGAGAGACGCAATATTTTGCGTCATAGAAAAGAAACGGGCAAAATTGAAACAGACTTTGAATCTGGTCAGAGGATTTCCATATCTGATATCCGGTAACGTCCTTTCCACAGGAAACGTGCTTTCTGTGTGATTTCCCGGATAATGTCTGTCTTGGCCTGGGTATATCCGTCGCGGTCGTTGCGGTAGTGTATGGATAACTTTTTTTTCACTTCTTCATAGGCACGGGCAGCCTCCGGGTATGTTCGCAGGTAGTCCCGGAAGTAAAGTTCGTCCCAATCTCCCGGATAGCGCACGTGCAGGTGAAAGGCTTGTCCTGCAAAACCTTCTGGAGTATATCCTTTCATGTACATCATGTGAGGTGCCGGATTGCCGGGTTGCGGAGGGTAGAGATAGCCTGCGGAGCAAATGTCCCGGATCAGCCCGGGCAGATCCGTGTCAGGATCCACCTCCAGCAATATATCGATGGTGGGTTTGGCTATCAGGCCTTCTACCGCTGTACTGCCTATGTGATGCATACGTATAATGGTATCATCTCCCAGTGTCCGGGACAATCGTTGCGCTTCTTCCCGGTAACGATCTTTCCATTCGTCCCGATGTTCTGAGAGGATAATGGGGAACAATTGACCCAACTGCTGTGAGGACATTTCGTGAAGAGAAGTGTGTGTCGGATTTATTTTCTTTTTCATTTTTTCCCTTTCAGATCGGCTCCGCAATATTTGCAATAAAGTGCAGTGGGCTCGTGTCCTGCCTGGCTGCAATCCGGACAACGTTTGAGGTCCATACGTCGTTGTTCTTTCATCATGGATGCGGATACAATGCCCGTGGGTACGGCAATGATCGTATATCCCATCAGCATGACGAAAGCCGACAGGAACCGTCCGGTCGCAGTCACCGGGGTAATATCGCCATAACCCACTGTGGTCATGGTGACAATGGCCCAGTAGATACTGTTGGGGATGTTATTGAACTGGGTTTCCGGTTGTGTGCCTTCGACCATGTACATGAGCGAGCCCATGGCAATGACCAGTACCAGGATAAAAAGGAAGAAGACGGTAATTTTCCGTATGCTGTCCTGTATGGCACGCAACAACATCTGCCCTTCTGTCAGGAATCCGAAGAGTTTGAACACTCGGAATACCCGGAGCAGACGGAAAGCACGTATGGCCAGCAGGTGACGTGCTTCGGGAAAGATGAACCCCAGGTAGATCGGCAGGGTCGAAAGCAGGTCGATGATACCGAAAAAACTGGTTACATATCGTTTGGGATCGGGCGAACAGTATATCCTCGTGATGTATTCCAGTGTAAAGAAAGCGGTGAAAATATATTCCATCACCACAAAGACCGTACTCAAGGGAGGGGTGACCCTCTCCATGCTTTCGATCATCACGATCAGCAGACTCATAATGATGCAGGCGATCAGCACTACATCGAAGAGTTTGCCCAGAGGGGTATCTGCCTCGAAGATGATGTCATAGAGTTTACGCTTCAACGGTTCGTTGTGAAGGAAGCGGTCTATACGTGTTTTAAGTTTCATTGTGTAGAAGATGTGAGGTTGTTTTTCAGTTGATCACCCAGTTCTTGTTGTGTGGCCGTATCTGTTTGGGGTTGTAATACATACTTTCCTGCGAAGGTATCCATACTTTGTAGGTGCGTCCGCTTTTGTTTTCGAGGTTGGTCTGTCTGAGCCACGGGTTGGCATCTTTCAGTTCCCGGTAGGTGATCCCGTTCTGTCTGGCAAAATCCGTCAGGTTGGTGATCCCTTTGGTGACGGTCACTTCCCGGTAGTCCAAAGCCGGATAGAGTTGCTCCCGTTTGAGCAGGAAGCCGTAGCGTTGTGGGTCTTCGATCACCATCTTTGCAGCCAGGATGCGGAACATATAGCGTGAGGTCTCTTCCACCAGCCAGAGGTCTACCGCATTGGTAGCCTGCTGACTGCTCAGCTGTCCGGAGATCCGGCCTTGTCCGGCATTGTAGGAAGCAGCTACCGATAGCCAGTTGTTGTAGCGGCCGTAGGCCTGCCTGAGGTATTTGCAGGCGGCTACCGTAGCTTTTTCCACGTGGTAACGCTCGTCAATGTTGTTGTTGACTTCCAGTCCGAACTGCTTTCCGGTGTCCGGCATGAACTGCCACAGTCCGGCTGCTCCGGCCGAGGAGCGGGCCAGTGTATTGAGGTTACTTTCAATCACCATCAGGTACTTGAAGTCGTCCGGTATATTGTTGGCTTTAAGGATCGGTTCGATGACCGGGAAAAAACGATTGGCCCGTTTGATCATCAGCATCGTGGTAGAGTGCGTATAGGAAAAGGACATCAGTTCCCGGTCCATCCGCTCGCGCAGATCGTAGCGGGTAAGGTCCAGTTGCTCATCGGCAAAGACTGCTACTGAGGGCACTGTGGGGGCTGTGGTAGGAGAAGCGATCTCTGTCCGTACCGATTCCTGTTCACTCAACTGTGTATGACTTCCTCCCAGGCAGGCGCCCACGAGCAGGATAATGCCCAGGGTAATGCCTGTTTGATTCAAAATATTCTTCATCTTCATCTATTTGTTTCAGAGAGGCTGGCATTCGCTGCAATAGTAAATGCTTCCTCCCAGATAATTTTCTTTTCGTATCGGCTCCCCGCACCGTGTACATGGGCTGCCGGCAGTGTCTTTGGACAATCTGCATACATACCTTCCGGGTGTGCCGAAGATATCCGTTTCGTTGCTCCTGCCCCCTGCCTCATACATTTCGCGCAGTGTGGCGCGTAGCTGTGTATACAGCCGGTCTTTGTCCGCATCCGTCAGAGTATGTACCTTCCGTTTCGGATGGATCCCGGAGAGGTAGAGGATATCATGCAACACCCCGTTGCCTACTCCCGGGATGGTCTGCTCTGTGGCCAGCAGGGCTTTGGCTGTCTTTTTCTGCGCCGGTTCGGCATCCGTTAGTCCCCGGAAATACTCCCGGGTGAATGCTTTGCCCAGCACCTGAGGTTTGTCTTTAGCTACCTCGTAATACGGTGTATACATCGAATCAAACGTTCCCTCTTCAAAACAGAATATCCCTCCATACATACGTACCGAAGCCACGATGCAACTTTCGTCTTCGAAGGCTACCAACAACTGATGTTTCGCAGGCAGTTTCTCGCCGGGTCCGAAATAGCGCAGGTTCACTCCGTCGGTCAGCAGCAACCGGGTGTTACTGCCGGCCGTGATCTCCAGGATCCCTCCCTGCGAACGGATGGCTGTGATCTGTCTGCCCGTCAGTCTTTCCATGTAATCCTCCGGATCGCCGTGAAACCAGGCAAACTTGTGACTACTGCTGTTGGCATATACCTCCGTTATGGTCTTCCCTTTTATCGTCTCATTCAGTTGCACAGCCATATAAGCTGCTTCCGGTGCTTCTATCATCGTGTGTATGTTGTAAAAGACAAATATATGAATAATTGGTGCAACCCGAAAACACCTGCTACGGAAAAGGAAG